>JAIPGM010000011.1 GCA_021735655.1 Candidatus Omnitrophota bacterium
TGAAGATTTTAGTAATTTTAAATTACAATCTGATAAAAAAGTTTACCATTTATCTCCAGCCTAATGTAGGGCTTGCGATAAATGGCTTGATATTTTGAGAGTAGAATATACTGGACAATTAACATAGGAGAAAAAAATGAAATCAAAAATTGCTATTGTCTTAGGAAGTAAAAGCGATATTGTTAAATTAAAAGACGGGTTTGATTTATTTAAAGAGTTTAAGATTCCTTATACGGTGGAAGTTATCTCAGCTCATCGGAATCCTGAGAAATTACGTAAATACTGCCAGGGCTTAGAGAAAAAAGGTACGGAAGTGGTTATTGCCTGTGCTGGCATGGCTGCAGCCTTGCCAGGCTTTATTGCTTCTTATGTAAATATTCCGGTTATCGGTGTTGCTTTAAAAGGCGGGCTTCTTGATGGCCTGGATGCTCTTTTTTCAATGGTTAGCAGTCCCAAAGGCCTTGGTATGGCTTCAACTGGTGTAGGGGAAAGCGCTTTCATTAACGCTATAATTTTTTCTTTAGAAATACTCGCCCTCAAAGATAAAAATGCAGCAGCTACTCTTAAAAAGTTAAAAGCTAAATTTAAAAAGTGAATAAGTTATTCATCGATCCAAGCAATATTGACCAGTCTTTAGCTAAGCAGGCTGCGCTTAAGCTTTCGGAAGGAGGCATAGTGGCCTTACCTACCGAGACCGTATACGGCTTAGCTGCTCGGGCTGACAATAAGGAGTCGGTCGATAAGCTTTATGCCTTAAAGGAAAGACCGCGTGATAAGCCATTTTCCTTTGCTTTGGGCAGCGTTGAGGAGGTTTTTAAGAGTTATTTTAGTACCTTTGCACCTTTTGTTCATCGGTTGATTGAAAAGTTTTGGCCGGGTCCGCTTACACTTATTTATTATACCAACGATGATAAAAAGGTCGGCGTCCGGGTCCCTCAGCATGAGACTATCGCTCAAATTTTACAGAATCTTGGCGTAGCGGTGTGTTTACCTTCAGCTAATTTAAGTGGCCAGAAAGAATCAGTGACCGCCGAAGAGGTTGAGCGGGTTTTTGATTCTAAAATTGACTTAATCGTTGACAGCGGTCCTTGTCCTTTGGCTAAAGCTTCAACGATATTAGATCTCACTGAGAAACCTTTTAAGATCATACGTCAAGGTGCAGTTTCCGAAGAGGATATTGCTAAAGTATTTATCAAAAAGAGAGTGCTTTTTGTCTGCACCGGAAATAGTTGTCGTTCTCCGATGGCTCAATATTTGCTTGAGAAGTATTTGAGTGAAAGCAAGTTGTATTTTAAAGACAGATATGAGATAATTTCACGAGGTATATCTGCTTTTGAAGGTTCAAAGGCTTCCAAAGAAGTAGTTGAAATATTAAAAGATAAGGAAGATTTAGACTTGAGAGGTTTTTCAGCTAAAGCTCTAGATCGAGCAACGGTTCTTTCTTCAGATTTGATTTTTACTATGGAGGAGCGACAGTCTGAATATATTTTACGTTCGATGCCTACGGCTATTGGTCGAGTTTTCCATCTAAATAAATTTCTTCCGGCTAATCTAGAAAAGGATATACCTGATCCAATTGGTCAACCCAAGGCCGTCTATGAGAGGGTATATTTACTTATTAAAGAGGCAATTCTAGAGTTAAAGGATTGGGTTTAAACAAAATGAGGGGTAAATGAAGATAGCTTTAGCCAGTGATCATCGAGGGTTTAAGTTAAAGAATGTTTTAAGTGACTTTTTGAAAGATAAAGGTTATGATATTTTTGACTGCGGGACTTATTCTGAAGAGTCTTGTGACTATCCCGATTATACCTATTTGGCTGCCGATCGAGTTAGAAGCAAAAAGGCCGACCGAGCGATTGTGATTTGTTATACCGGGGTTGGTAGCGCAATTGTTGCCAATAAGGTGAAAGGGATACGTGCGGTTTTGGCTTATAACTTAAAGAGTGCTTATATGTCACGTCGTCATAATAATAGTAATATTTTAGTTCTGCCGTCATATCTTTTTAAAGTTGACGAAGCTAAAAAAATAGTTTTGCGTTGGCTAAAAGAGAGCTTTGAAGCTGGTAGACATGCTCGGAGAGTTAAGAAAATTCAAGAAATAGAGGAGAGGGAAAATGCTTGATAATTTGAAAAATATTGACAAGTCAATCTATGAATCAATAGCGAGAGAGCTTAAACGGCAGAAAGACCATATTGAGTTAATCGCCAGTGAAAACTTTACTTCGCCGGCTGTCTTGGAGGCTCAGGGTTCAGTGCTAACTAATAAATATGCCGAAGGATATGCAGGGGCTCGTTGGTATGGTGGCTGTGAGTATGTCGATGAAGCTGAACAGTTAGCCATTGAGCGAGTTAAGGGGTTGTTCGGAGCCGAATATGCTAATGTCCAGCCACACTCAGGCACGCAGGCTAATATGGCCGTAATGATGGCGGCCCTAGAGGCTGGAGACACTATGCTAGCCATGGATCTAGCTTGTGGTGGACATCTTTCACATGGCCATGCATTAAATTTTAGCGGTAGATTTTATAAGGTTGTCTCTTACGGAGTCAATAAAGAAACTGAAAGGTTGGACTATGATGAAATAGAAAGTTTGGCTTTAAAAAATAAGCCTAAGTTAATTGTTGCCGGAGCAAGTGCTTATCCGCGAATAATAGATTTTAAGCGTTTTAAAGAAATCGCCGATAAGGTTGGGGCACTGCTCTTAGTCGACATGGCCCATTTTGCTGGTTTAGTTGCCGCAAAAATACATCCTAATCCTTGTGAGTATGCTGATTTTGTAACTTCAACTACTCATAAAACTTTACGCGGGCCGCGTGGAGGTTTTATTTTGGCTAAGAAGGAATTTGCCAAAAAAATTAATACAACTGTTTTTCCAGGAATTCAAGGCGGGCCATTAATGCATGTTATTGCCGCTAAGGCAGTTGCTTTTAAGCTAGCTGCGACTAGCGAGTTTGTGGAGTATCAGAAGCAGGTAGTAGCTAATGCTAGTCATTTTGCTAGAAGTTTGCAGGATAAGGGCTATAGAATAGTTAGCGGAGGAACTGATACCCATTTGTTCTTGGTTGATTTATGCTCTAAAGATATCAGCGGTAAAGAAGCAACTTCGCTTTTAGGGAGTGTAAATATTACGATTAACAAAAATTTAATACCTTTTGATTCTAAACCACCGGCAGTTGCCAGCGGTATTCGTATTGGAACCCCGGCGGTTACAACTAGAGGGATGCGGTTAGTTGAGATGGAAAAAATCGCTGAGGCTATTGATTTGGTTTTAACTAATAAGGATAATCTTGAGATTTTAGAAAAAGTTAGGTCTTGGGTTGCTGAGCTAACTAAGAACTTTGTTCTTTATCCGGGTATTAATTAGACGATAACATGAGTGAAAAAATAAAGCGACCAAACTGGGATCAATATTTCATGAAGGCTGCTTTTTTAATCTCTGAGCGCTCAACTTGCCTTCGGAGAAGGGTTGGTGCAGTATTAGTTAAGGATAAGCAGATTCTTGCTACCGGTTACAATGGTGCTCCTTCGGGAATTACCCATTGTGATTTGAAAGGTTGCCTAAGAAGCGAATTGAATATTCCTTCCGGTGAGCGTCATGAGATTTGCCGGGGCTTACATGCAGAGCAAAACGTAATTTTGCAAGCTGCCTCTCACGGAGTATCAACCAAAAATAGTATTATCTATATAACTAACGTACCTTGTAGCATTTGTGCTAAGATGATTGTGAATGCTGGGATAAAGGAAGTTATTGTTTTCAATGAATATCCTGATAAAATGGCCCTTGAGTTTTTAGATCAGGCCAAAATAGGCTTAAGGAAGTTAGAAGATCCCGAATTAGTTAAACTGAAGAAATAAAACTTTAATTGAAATGAAATGTCCTTTTTGTAATCATAACGAAGACAAAGTAACTGATTCTCGTGAAACTTCTGAAGGCGCAGCTATTCGCCGTAGGCGTGAGTGTTCTAATTGCGGAAAGCGTTTCACTACCTATGAATATGTTGAAAAAACTCCTTTAATGGTAATAAAAAAGGATGGTCGGCGAGAAGCTTTTAGCCATCAAAAGATATTGAACGGACTGCTTAAGGCTTGCGAAAAACGGTCGGTTAGCATTGAGCGGCTAGAAAATATCGTCACTCAGATAGAGGTGGATTTGCAAAAAAAGTTTGAACAAGAAGTCGAGTCTCATCAAGTTGGTGAGGTGGTTATGGAAAAGTTAGCTGACTTAGATGATGTTGCTTATGTGCGTTTTGCTTCGGTTTATCGGCAGTTTAAAGATATTAATCAGTTTATGAGAGAACTGAAGGGTGTATTTAATAAAAAGGTCAAGTGATAGAACTAGAGCTTTCCAGAATTATTATTGACGAAGAAAAGAAAGAGCAGATTGTTGTGCTGAAAGAGAAAAAAGGTCAAAGATTGCTTCCGATTGTAATCGGCATAACTGAAGCTAGCGCGATTAAGATGAAGTTGAGCGGGTTTGAACCGCCGCGACCGTTAACTCACGACTTAATTTCATCGATTCTTGATAATTTAGGCACACGTTTAGAAAAAGTGGTTATCGATAATCTGATTCAAGGAACTTTTTACGCTAAATTACATTTGGCTTTGAATGGTGACATAGCTAAGATTGTTGATGCTCGTCCTTCAGATAGTATCGCCTTAGCGGTACGAACTAAATCACCGATTTTTGTAACCAATCAGGTTTTTAAGAAATTAAACCAATCCGGTTGATGCAAAATACCGGCTAACTCCTTTCGTGAAATGAATCTTTCCTCAAAATTAAAAAAAATTCCTAAAGTTTCAGTGCTTTCGGTAATTTGCAAAAAACGCAGTGTTAATCTTTGGCTGGTTGGTGGATTTTTGCGGGATGTCTACCTTAAAGTCGATAAGCCTTTGCTTGATTTTGATTTTTGCGTAGAAAAAAACACAACTGCCGTGGCCAGAGAATTTGCTAGGAAGATAAAAGCTAAATGCATTGTGTTGGATAAGGCTCATGAGAGTCTAAGAGTTATCCTGAAGAAAAAAAGTGTTTATTATACTTATGATTTTACCCGTTTGAGAGGTAAAGATTTTTTAGAAGATTTAGCTCTGCGAGATTTTTCAGTCAACACTCTAGCGGTAAAATTAGGCCAAAAACCGTTGGAATTAGTTGATTACTATCAAGGAAAGCGAGATTTAAATTCTAAAATTGCCAGAGTGATTAGAGAAAAAGTTATCGCCGACGATCCCTTAAGAATATTAAGAGGGTTTTTTTTGATGGCAAATTATAATTTTAGGATTGAACCGAGGACTTTGATGGTCATGAAAAAAAATAAGCACCTGATTAAAAAAGTTTCTTCTGAACGGGTAAGTGAGGAGTTTTTTAAGATATTAGGCGCAAAGAGTTCTTATAAAGTGATTAAGCTAATCGATCAGTTTAAAATTATCGATGAACTTATTCCCGAAGTGACTTCGATGCGCGGAGTCCGCCAGGGCAGTTACCATCATTTGCCGGTTTGGAAGCATTCTTTAGAAGCTTTGCGGCAGTTTGAACTTTTAATTCAAAAAAGGCTGATTAAAGATAAGGAAATCTATCGGTATCTAAATGAGGAAATTGCCTATCGAAGAAAAAGAGTTCAGATCATAAAATTGGCTTGTCTTTTGCATGATGTCGGAAAGCCCCAAGCTAAGAAAAGATTAAATAAAAAGACTATTTTTCATACTCATGAAAAAATAGGTCGAGATATGGTTGTAAAAATAGGCAAGCGAATGCGATTATCGGTTCGTGAAATAGAAGTACTTAAAAAACTAATCTTTTGGCATCTTAGACCCGGTTACTTGGCTGATCAGATGAATCCCACTAAGCGTGCAATTTATCGCTTTTTCCGCGACACCCAAAATGATGGGGCGGCAGTTATAATTCTTTCATTGAGCGACTGGCGGGCAACTTGTGGCCCGTTAATTAATCCCGCTAAGCGAAAAAAACACGAAAAAGTTATGTTGGGGTTAATTGATGGTTACTTTGTCGAAAATGACAAAAAACCTTTGCCTAAATTGGTCGATGGCTATGATATAATGAGGCAGTTTAAGCTTAAACCAAGCATCTTAGTTGGTAAGATTTTAGGAAAAGTTCATGAAGACCAGGCTTTAGGGAAGATTTCAACTAAGCAGGAGGCTTATAGGCTGGCTGAGAAATTAATTCCTAAAAAGGCCAAAAAGAAATAACCTATGAAGATAAACGATATTGAGATTATTGTTGTTGAGGGTGACATAACTGAGAACGCATCTGAAGCGATAGTTAATGCTGCTAACCATAAGTTTTTAATGGATGGTGGAGTAGCCGGAGTTATTAAGCGAAAAGGTGGGAAAGTAATTGAGGATGAAGCGGTGGCTAAGGGGCCGGTTGAGGTCGGTGAATCAGTAATAACCTCGGCTGGAAGCTTAGCAGCAAAATATGTTATTCATGCTTCAACCATGAAAATGGATTTTAAGACTAGTGAAGAAATAATTCGCAAAGCAACCTATCAGGCCTTGCTTTGTGCTCAAAGCAATAAAATTAAATCAATTGCTTTTTGTGCTTTAGGGTGCGGAGTGGGTGGCTTTAGCTATGAAGCTGCCTCTAAAATAATGGCCCAAGAAGTATTTAGATATATGCAGGAAGTTAAGGGCAAGACTTTAAAAAAGATAAGTTTTGTTTTAAATGCTAAAAAGTCATTTGATATTTTTAATAAAAATGTTGTTGATTATCTTGAATATATGAGTAAAAAGATGAGTCAGGGGCCTTTTCTTACTGTTGATGGAATTATTGAATACAAGAGCGGAATCGTTATGATTGAGCGAAGTAACCCTCCTTTGGGTTGGGCGCTTCCTGGAGGTTTTGTTGATTATGGCGAAAGCGTTGAGCAGGCAGTGGTTCGAGAAGTTAAAGAAGAGACTGGTCTTGATTTTTTAGACTTTAGGCAATTCAGAACTTGCTCAGAACCACAGCGGGATCCACGTTTTCATACGGTTTCAGTAATTTTTATCGGCCAGGGGAAAGGAATCCTTAAGGCTGATTCTGATGCAAAGAGCGCTAAAAGTTATCAGTTCGATAATTTACCTAAAAAAATTGCTTTTGATCACCGAGAAGTCATTGAAGACTACATTAAAACAAAAGCCAACCGTTAACCTTAAAGGTAAACTAGATAAAGACAGCTCAATACGTTACCTGAAAGGTGTAGGGCCAGCTAAAGAAGTCATTTTTAATCGCCTTGGCGTCTATGGCTTGCGTGATCTTCTTTTTTATTTCCCTTTTCGTTATCAAGACCGCCGAAACTTTACCAAGATAAAAGATCTCAAGGTTGGTGAATTTTCAGTAATTAAAGGTAAGGTGCTAGCTGTAAATTTGAAAAAAATACCCTACTTTGTGCGCAAGCGCAAGGTTAAAAGTATTTTTGAAATCATTCTAGATGATTCATCAGCCAATCTACGCTGTGTTTGGTTTAATCAGGCTTATCTTGCTGAAAGTATAACTCAAGGATCAGAACTTATTCTTTGCGGAAAGTTAGCTCATAGTAAAAGAGGGATTCAAATGGTTGCCCCTGAATATGAGCTAGTTGAAAAAAGTGATTCCTTGAATATAGGTAAGATTGTAGGAGTTTATCGGCTTCCAGCTGAGTTTAATCAGCGGTTTATGCGTAAACTCATGCTGACAACCATTCAAAGTTATTGTTCTGGTTATCCGGATCCCTTACCTTTTCAGATACGTAAACAAAGAGATATCCCTAATATTGTAAAGGCTTTTGAAGAGATGCATTTTCCGACTTCTTTCGCTGAGGTTGAGCGTGCTCGAGAAAGATTTATTTTTCAGGAGTTATTCTTTTCGCAAATTTTAGTGTATTTGCGTAAGGCAAAACATCGTCTTCAGAAAGGTCCCCGGTTTAAAGTTAGACAAAGTCTTTTGGATAAGTTACGGAAGGTTTTTTCTTTTGAGTTAACTGATGATCAGGAGAAAGTTCTATCGGAAATTCTGAGCGACTTAGAGAAGTCTTACCCGATGCATCGTCTCTTACAGGGTGATGTCGGTTGTGGAAAGACAATAGTTGCGGCCTTTGCTATGGCTGCATGTGTTGATTCTGGATTCCAAGCGGCACTTATGGTCCCTACTGAAGTTTTAGCTTATCAACACAGGGAGACTTTAGAGAGTTTATTTAAGAGCTTACCTTTTAATAAGGGTAAGCGAAGCGGCGGCTTAACGATTAAAGTGATTACTTCTTCTTTGCCTAAGTCAGAGATAGATAAGATATATCAGGATTTAAGAAAGGGGACAATTAGGGTTATTGTTGGGACACATGCGCTTATTCAAAGTGAACTAAAGTTTAAAAACTTAGGCTTAGCAGTAATTGATGAACAGCATAGATTCGGAGTTGCCCAGCGGGCCCTACTTCCCAAAAAAGGGATAGATCTCATGCCGCATTGTTTGGTCATGAGTGCCACTCCGATTCCAAGAAGCTTAGCTCTTTCTTTATATGGAGATTTAGATTCTTCAGTTATTAGTAAATTGCCTAAGGGCAGAATTGCTCCTTCGACGCTTTGGCTTAAGGAGGATAAACGTAAGGAAATGTATGATTTTTTAGAAAAGCAACTTAAAAGCGGTCGCCAGGCCTATATAATTTATCCTTTGATTGAAGAAAGCCAGGATGAGGATCTACAGTCTTTGGAGACGATGTATGACAAAATTTCAAGGCGGTTTAAGGGATATTCTTTGGGCATGCTACATGGCCGCTTGAAGATCGATCAAAAAATAAAAGCGATTAATGATTTTAAAAATAACAAAACTCAAGTGTTAGTTTCGACTACCGTAGTTGAAGTAGGGGTGAATGTTCCTAATGCTACGGTTATGGTGGTTGAAAATCCTGAGCGGTTTGGATTAGCCCAGTTACATCAGTTAAGAGGCAGGATTCAACGCTCAAAATATAAGCCTCATTTTATTGTTATTAGTAAAACTGAACTTAGTCAAGCTGCTCAGCATAGATTAGAGGTTATTTCTAAAGAAGCCAACGGGTTTAAGATTGCCGAAGAAGATTTGCTCTTGAGAGGGCCCGGTGATTTTTTTGGTAATTTACAGCATGGTTTACCTCAATTAAAGATTGCCAATCCTTTGCGTGATTTAGATATCCTTGGTCAAGCTCGGGTATTTGCTTATCAGGTGATTAAGAGTGATCCTAGTCTTGCTAAAAGAGAGCATCATTGCATAAAGGAGTATCTTTTTTCTAGGAATGATTTGGGCGAGAAAGGAGCAAAAGGGTAATGAGGATTGTTAGCGGAAAACTAAAGGGAAGAAAACTGGTTGCCGCCGGCAAGACTCGGCCGGTATCGGAGAGGATAAGAAAATCTTGCTTTGATATATTAGCCGATGAGGTTCAGGATAAGAAGGTTTTGGATTTATTCGCAGGAAGTGGCGCCTTAGGATTAGAGGCTTTATCACGCGGAGCCAAAGAATGCATTTTTGTTGATTCAAGTAATTCAGCTAAAGGAGCCATAAAAAAGAATATTTTAAGCCTTAACCTTGAGGCTGAAACTGAGCTATATTTAAAGGATGCTTTTTTGGCAATCGAAGCTTTTTACCGCCGCCAGGAAAGGTTTAGTTTGGTCTTTTTAGATCCCCCTTACTATCGACAAATGCTTACAAAAGCCTTGCAACGAATTAGCGAATATGATATAGTATGCCCTTCCGGTTATCTGGTTGCTTTTTGTTATGAAAAAGACGATTTTGTCACTGAAATCAGTGGTTTTTCTCTAAAGGTTAATAAAAAATACGGTCAAACAGTCCTCTTAATTTACGTTAAAGCTTAAGAAGTCTAAAAGGTTAATTATCATGAAAGCAGCTATTTATCCAGGTACTTTTGATCCGATAACTAACGGCCATCTTGATATTATCAAGCGGGCTGTTTCAATCTTTGGTCAGGTTACGGTTTCAGTAGTTAAAAAGAGCTACAAAGGCACATATTTTTCTTACCCGGAAAGGTTAAGATTGGTTAGAGAATCTACTAAAAATATAAAAGGGGTTAAGGTTGAGGGTTTTGGTGGTTTGGTCGTTGATTTTGCCCGCAAAAGGAAAGTAAAAGTAATTGTTCGGGGCTTGAGGATGATTTCTGATTTTGAATATGAATTTCAGATGGCTTTGACTAATCGCAATTTATCACCAGAAGTTGAGACAATTTTTCTTATGCCACACCCAGAGTATTCTTATATTTCTTCTCGTTTGATAAAAGAGGCAGCTAGCTTGGGGGCTGATCTCAAGAAATTTCTTCCCTTACCAGTGCTTAAAGCTTTAAGGGGCAAGCTCAAGTGAAGATCTCGATTGAGAGTATTAATGATAAAAAAAACCATCTCGAGGAAGACATCCCGGCTAAGGATTGGGAGATGGATAGTTCTGATGTTATTTTTGTAGGTTCGATACACGTTGATTGTAGTTATTTTAAAGTTCATGAAGAGGTAGTTGTTGAGGCAGAGATAACTACTCAGAGAGATATTACTTGTTCTCGTTGCTTGAATCTTGCTCATCAGACTCAAGTTAATAATTTTAGCCGTAGTTATTCGACCAAAGAACTAGGTGAGTATTTAGATTTAAGCCAGGACATTCGGGAGGAAATTTTACTTAACTTCCCGGCTAAACTTTTGTGTACTCCCGATTGTAAAGGGATTTGTGCTGGTTGCGGGGTTGATTTGAATGTTGATCAGTGTAAATGTAAAGAGAGTCCAAAGTTTAAGAAAATTAATAATATAGAGTATTAAGTTTACGGAGGTAATATGGCTCATCCAAAAAGAAAGACTTCTCGTTCCAGAGGTAGAAAAAGGAGGACTCATCAGAAAGTTTCGATGCCTTCTTTAGTGAATTGCTCTCATTGTAAGCGTCTTAAGCCTACACATATGGTTTGTCCCTTTTGTGGCTACTACAAGGGCAAAGAAGTTATAGAAATCAAGCTCAAAGAGAAGAAGAAAAAAACGAACCGTTAATTTTTTCTAGCCTTGAAGATCAAAACATGAATTACAAAATAGGTTTAGATGTTTCCGGAGGAGATTTTGCACCTGAGGCAATTATCAAAGGGGCTCTTTTGGCTAAAAAAGAGCTTGAACAAGACATTGTTCTAATTGGGGTTAAGTCCGAGATCGAGCAGCAGCTAAAGTTGAATAATTGTTCAGTCGATAAATTCGAGATTGTTGATGCTTCGGAGAAGATTGAGATGGCTGATTCTCCGACGGTCGCAGTTAGAAGAAAGAAGAAATCATCAATTGTTATTGGAGCTGATTTACTACGTGATAAAAAAATAGATGCTTTTGTCTCTCTTGGTAATACCGGAGCAGTTGTGGCGGCCGCTACCTTGCGTTTAAGGATGATTGAGGGGGTCGAGCGTCCGGGAATTGCGCTTTTAGTGCCGAGCAAGACCGGCATCTCTTTAATGATTGACGTCGGGGCAAATATTGATTGTAAACCACTGCATCTTCTTCAATATGGGATAATGGCTTCAGTTTATTATAGCTCAGTATTGAACAAAGATAATCCTACCGTAGGTCTGCTTAATATTGGCGAGGAAGCCTCTAAGGGATTGAGTATGCTTAAGGATTCACACAAGCTTTTTGAAGCTTCATCACTTAACTTTACCGGCAACGTTGAGCCTAAAGAGATTTTTTCCGGTAAGTGTGATTGTATAGTTTGTGATGGCTTTATTGGCAATGTTGCCTTAAAGGTTGCTGAGGGCAGTGTGAAAACTGTGGGTCGGTTCCTTATTGAAAGTATGAGTGAGGGCTTTTTAGGTAAATTAGGTTTATTGCTTGCCTCGTCTAATTTGAGAAAGTTCAAACGTAAAATGGACTATTCTGATTGGGGAGGAGCTCCACTGCTCGGGGTTAACGGGATTGTGATTATTGGCCACGGCCGCTCTAATGGTCTGGCTGTTAAAAATGCGATAAAGGTTGCGGTAAGAGAGCTAAAAAGAAATTTAACCGAAGAGATAAAGGAAAAAGTTGATGAAATCTGCAAAGATAGCAGGGTTAGGCAAATACTTACCAGTTAATTGCCTAACTAACGCCGATTTAGAAAAAAGAGTAGATACGACTGATGAGTGGATTACTACTCGTACCGGCATAAAAGAAAGAAGAATCGTTACTAAAGGTCAAGCAGCATCGGACTTAGCCTATCAAGCATCGTTAGTTGCTTTAAAGCGGGCCGGCATTTCAGCTAAAGACATTGACTTAATCATCGTTACCACGATTACTCCCGATAGCCAATTTCCTTCAACTGCTTGTTGTCTTCAGGGTCAGCTTAAGGCCGCTAAAGCTGCTTGTTTTGATCTTTCGGCTGCTTGTTCAGGATTTGTTTATGGTTTAACAGCTGCTTGGCAGTTTATAGCCGGCGGTCTTTATAAAAATATTTTAGTTGTTGGCAGTGAAGTTCTTTCAAACATAACTGATTGGAATGATCGCTCTACTTGTGTTTTATTTGGAGATGGTGCCGGAGCCGCGATTCTAACTGCTACCGAAACTGATGGTTTTTTAAGTTCTTATCTAGGGGCAGACGGTTCTCAAGGGGATATTTTAAACCTGCCAGCCGGAGGTTCACGCATTCCTACTTCAATTGATACAGTGAATGAACGAATGCATTATATGAAGATGAAAGGTAATGAGTTGTTTCGGGTTGCTGTAAGGGTGATGGTTAAGGCAGCAAAAAAGTCATTAGTCGAAGCAAACCTGAGCATAGATGATGTGGATTTATTTATTCCTCATCAGGCTAATCAGAGAATAATTGATGCTGTGGCAGCTCGAATGGAGATACCTAAGGAGAAAATATATCTTAACGTTGCTCGGTACGGTAATATGTCTTCGGCATCAAGTGCAGTTGCTTTGTGCGAAGCCTGGGAAGAGGATAGAATTAAAAAGGGCGATATAGTTGTTTTGGATACTTTTGGCGGAGGATTAGTTTGGGGGAGCTGCGCGATAAAGTGGATTTAAGCAAATGAAAGCAATTATTTTTCCTGGTCAAGGTTCTCAATACGTGGGCATGGGGAGGAGTCTTTATGAGAGCTTTCCTAAAGCTCAAGATATTTTTTCTTCGGTAGACAGTATTCTTGGTTTTAAACTGTCAGTTAAGTGCTTTCAAGGTCCCCAGGAGGAGTTGAAAGATACTTCAATCCAGCAGCTGGCTATTCTAACTGTTAGTTTGGCAGCTTTCGAAGCTTTAAAGGCCAAAAATATAAAGTTTGATTATTTAGCCGGCTTAAGCCTTGGTGAATATAGTTGTCTTTATGCTTCAGGGGTACTTTCTTTAGAGGATGTAGTGACCTTAGTAAATCAAAGAGCTAAGGCTATGCGTGAGGCAGCGGCAATGAATTCTGCTACCATGCTTGCGGTCATTGGTTTAACTAGGGAATCTTTAAGAGAGAGCTCTTTAAAATTGGGGTTTTATATTGCTAACATAAATTCACCAACTCAGACAGTCATATCTTTAGATCAAGCAAAAAGAGAGGTTGTTCGTAAATCCTTAGAGGTTCAAGGAGCAAAAGTTATCGAGTTGGCGGTTAGCGGTGGGTTTCATTCGCCGTTTATGGATTCGGCCAAGGCTGCCTTGTCTGAGGTTGTTGATACTTTAAATTTTTCTGACGCCAGCATTCCAATAATAAGCAATACTACCGCCAGGGCTCATACAAAGGCTTTAGAGATAAAAGCGAATCTGATAAGTCAGCTTAATTCTACTGTTTTATGGAACGATTGTGTAGACTTTATGGTTGCTAAGGGTGTATCAGAGTTTTTTGAGGTCGGACCCTCTAAAGTGTTAAGAGGCTTAATGAGAAAGATAAACCCGGAAATTAAGGTTATTAATCTAGAGAAGAAGGAGGACTATGAACTTTGAAGGAAAGGTTGTTCTTGTTACCGGAGCAGCTCAGGGCATTGGTAAGCAGATTGCCTTAGATTTTGCTAAGGCTAAAGCTCGGGTTGTTATTATTGATCTAAGCTCAGAGGCCTTGGCTTCAGCTCAAAAAGATATAGCTGCCTATTCAGAATGCGCTTATTATTGTGTCGATGTCACTGATGGTAAAGGAGTTGAGGAAGTTATAAACAAAATTATTGACAAGTTTTCAAAGATTGATATAGTAGTTAACAATGCGGGCATAACTAAGGATAATTTAATTCTTAGGCTCTCTGAAAATGATTGGGATAAGGTAATCGCAGTAAATTTGCGAGGGGCATTTCTTTGTTCTAAATTAGCCGCTAAAATTATGCTTAAACAGCGTAGCGGCAAGATAGTTAATGTTTCCTCGATAATCGGCATAGTTGGCAATGCTGGCCAGTCAAACTATTCAGCCTCTAAGGCTGGTTTGATTGGTTTGACCAAGTCTTTGGCTAAAGAGCTAGGCTCACGTAGCATATGCGTTAATGCCGTTGCTCCTGGTTACATTCAGACCAAAATGACCGATAAGTTATCGGACAAGATAAAAGAGGAAATGCTTAAGCGCATACCTTTGAACAGGCTCGGTGCACCAGCTGATGTATCAAATGCAGTGTTATTTTTAGCATCTGAGGCAGCTGATTATATAACAGGACAAGTTGTTGTTGTTGATGGTGGAATGATTTAATGAAAGCAAAAGGAGGTTTGAGATGGGTGTTGACGAAAAAGTCAAAGACATTATCTCTGAACAGTTAGGAGTAAAGAAAGAAGAAATTAAGCCAGAGAGTTCCTTTATTGATGATTTAGGGGCTGATTCTTTGGATACAGTGGAAGTAGTTATGGCTCTAGAGGAAGAGTTTGGAATTGAAATTCCTGACGAAGATGCTGAAAAGATAACTACGGTTGGTGAAGCAGTTAAATATATTGACAATAAAGTTACCAAAAAAGAATCCTAGTTTTTTGAAAGATGCGACGTGTAGTTATAACCGGATGCGGGGTGGTATCTTCCGTAGGGTTAGAAAAGAACTCTTTTTGGGATTCTTTAGTTAACGCTAAGAGCGGTGTAGGCGAAATCACTCATTTTGATGCCAGTGAATTTGATTCCCGAATAGCCGGTGAAGTAAAGGATTTTATCCCGCCCTCCTTTTTATCCCACAAAGACCTTAGAAGGACCCCACGCTTTGTTCAATTCTCTATAAAAGCTACTGAAGAGGCTTTAGCTGAGAGTGGAATTAGTTCCGACAAGATGGATCCTTACCAGATTGGTACAATTATCGGTACTGGAGTGGGAAGTCTTGAAACGGTTGAGCGGGAATATAAAATTCTTTTGGAAAAGGGGCCGAGGCGGCTTTCGCCTTTTATGATTCCAATGCTTATTACCAATGAGGCTGCCGGAAATGTGGCAATTCATTTTAAGTTAAAAGGGGTTAATTTTTGTACAGTTACGGCTTGTGCTTCAGGAGCCCACGCTATCGGCGAAGGTTATTTAGCTATTAAATATGGTAGAGCCACAGTGATGGCTTGTGGTGGTACAGAGGCCTGCATTGTTCCTTTGGGCGTTGGCGGGTTTTGTGCAGTCAAGGGTCTTTCAAAACGAAACCATGAGCCGCAAAGAGCTTCTCGGCCTTTCGATAGGGAAAGAGATGGTTTTGTTATGGGCGAAGGAGCTGGCATGGTTGTTTTAGAGGAGCTTGAGCATGCTAAGAAAAGAGGCGCTTTTATCTATGGAGAGCTGTGTGGATACGGGGCAACTTGTGATGCTTACCATATAACTGCTCCTGATCCTGAGGGTGGTGCTGCCTCAAAAGCAATTTCCTTAAGCTTAGAAGAAGCTAAAGTTAATATTGACACGAAGGTTTACCTTAACGCTCACGGAACAAGTACTCAGTTGAACGATAAGATGGAAACTAAAGCAATAAAAATGGTTTTTGGTTCTTCAGCTAAGGATGTTATGATAAGTTCGATAAAGTCAATGACCGGACACACTTTAGGAGCTGCCGGAGCAATCGAGTTTATTACTTGCTGCTTGACGCTTAAAAATAAAGTAGCGCCTCCTACGATTAATTATGAGAATCCTGACCCTGAATGTGATTTAAATTATACACCTAATGAAGCAAGGCCTTTTGAAGGAGAAGTTGCTTTATCTAATTCTTTAGGGTTCGGGGGTCACAACGCCACTCTTTTGGTTAAAAAATTCAAATAAGCTAATTGCAGTTATGGGTTTAACATTAATTGAAAAGATCTTATTGAAGCATTCTCTATCTAAAAAGTTAGAGGATTTTATTTATGCAAAGGTAGATTTTTGTTTTGGTAATGACATTACTGCCCCTTTAGCAGTTAAAGAATTCAACCAAGCGAAGTTTAACTCGGTATTTAACTCTCAAAAAATAGGTTTTATTTGTGACCATTTTACTCCGGCTCGGGACTTAAAGGCAGCCAATAATGTAAAGCTACTTAAAGATTTTGCCGATAAGTTTAAAATTAAACATTTTTATGATATTGATGTTTGCGGAGTCGAGCATGCTTTCTTGCCGGAGTCGGGCTTGATTAAACCGCTGGAGTTAATTATTGGAGCTGATTCTCATACCTGCACTTATGGCGCTCTCGGGGCAGCAAGTTTTGGTGTTGGTTCAACCGACTTAGCCGCGGCAATTAAATCTGGCAAAGCTTGGTTTAGAGTGCCGGAGACTATAAAGTTTGTTTATCAAGGAAAGTTAAAGCCTTATGTATCGGGTAAGGATTTAATCCTTTATACCATTGGCAAGATCGGAGTAGATGGAGCTTTATATAAGGTTATGGAGTTTTCCGGTCCGGTTATTAGAAATTTAGCTATCGACGATCGCTTTACTATGTGCAATATGGCTATTGAGGCCGGTGGCAAGACCGGGATTATCGAGCCAGATGAAAAAACGGTTAAATACTTAAAAGGTGCTGGGGTTAAAGCTAAGGATATAAAATTAGAAAAAAGTGATTCCGATGCTAAATATAGTAAGATTATAAAAATAGATGTAAGTAAAATTAAGCCGCAAGTTGCTTGTCCGCATTTACCAAGTAATGCAAAGAGTGCAGCTAGTTGCAGCAAAGTTAAACTTGATCAAGTTGTGATCGGTTCTTGTACTAATGGTAGATTAAGCGATTTAGCTATTGCTGCTAAAATACTAAAAGGCAAAAAAGTTAAAAAAGGTTTGCGGGCAATAGTCATACCGGCAACTCCTAAGATTTATAGCCAGGCTGAAAAAGCAAAATATCTAGAAATATTTGCTGAGGCCGGGTTTATGATTTCACCGGCTACTTGTGGGCCTTGTTTAGGCGGCCATACCGGAATTTTAGATAAAGGCGAAGTCGCCTTGGCTACGACCAATAGAAATTTTATCGGTCGGATGGGTGATCCGGGGAGTTTTGTTTATCTGTCCAGTCCGGCGGTAGCTGCTGCTTCGGCAATTACCGGGAGAATCACTGACCCTAACGATATTAGTTAATAAACTAAGTTGTAAGATGACGATTAAAGGAAAAGTTCATAAATTCGCCAATAATATAAATACCGACGATATTATCGCGGCCAAGTATTTAGATTCTCAGGATGATGAATTCTTAGGGTCAAAATGTATGGAGAATATTGATCGTAATTTCATAAAACGAGTTAAAAAAGGTGATATAATAGTAGCCGGCAAGAATTTTGGTTGTGGCTCAAGTCGTGAGCATGCGCCGGTTGCAATTAAGGGTTGTGGAGTGTCTTTAGTTATTGCTGAGAGTTTTGCTCGTATTTTTTATCGTAATTCAATCAACGTCGGTCTTCCGATACTGGTTTGCAAACAGGCCAAGCAGATTAAAGTTGGTGAAAGTTTAGTGGTTGATTTAGAAAAAGGGTTAATAAATATTTCTAGTTCCGGTAAGCAGTTAGTTTGTGAGGCTTTTCCGGTTTTTATGCAGGAGATTATCTCTTCAGGGGGGCTCTTGAAGTGGCTTAAACAGAAGGAGAAATGATGAAAGAGTATAAAATAGCAGTTATTCCTGGTGATGGCACCGGACCTGAAGTGGTAGCTGAAGGATTAAAGGTTTTAGATGTAGTTTCAGCTAAGTATGGTTTTAAATGTCAGACTGTTAATTATGATTTTGGCGGAGACCGTTACCTAAGAACTAAAGAAGTTTTACCTGCTTCGGCCGCCCAAGAGCTTTCTGGTTTTGATGCCATTTTTTTAGGAGCAATCGGTCATCCTGATGTTAAGCCGGGAATCCTAGAGAAGGGTATTTTGTTAAGTCTACGTTTTGCCTTAGATCAATATATAAACTTAAGGCCGGTTAAGCTTTATGATAGCCGGTTTTGTCCGCTTAAGGATAAAACTCCTGAGCAGGTAGATTTTGTTGTGGTTAGAGAGAATACTGAAGGGTTATATAAGGGAATGGGGGAGTTTAAAGATAAAGGAACTGCCAATGAGGTAGCTACCCAGATTTCTTACAATACTAAGGCTGGGGTTGAACGCTGCCTTCGTTATGCCTTTGAATATACGCGCAAACGTAACAAAAGGAAGATGTTGACGCTTTGCGGTAAAACCAATGTTTTAACTTATGCCTTTGATCTTTGGGAGCGAACATTTTACGAAGTAGCCAAAGACTATCCAGATATAAAAACTGACTATGCCCATGTTGACGCAACTTGTATGTGGATGGTTAAAAATCCCGAATGGTTTGATGTTATTGTTACTGATAATATGTTCGGAGACATTATTACTGATTTAGGAGCGATGGTTCAAGGCGGAATGGGTATTGCTGCCGGAGGAAATATTAATCCTAAAGGAGTAAGTATGTTTGAGCCTATCGGTGGAAGCGCTCCTAAATATACCGGAAAGAATGTAATTAATCCTTTAGCTGCAATTTGTGCTCTTTCAATGTTGCTTAGTCAGATTGGTGAAGAAAAAGCAGCCGAGGCAATTGAGAGTTCAGTTATTAAGATAGCCCGGGAAAATTTAAAAACCCTTGGAGCCGGAAGAATGGGTTATTCAACGACTGAGGTCGGGGATTTAGTAGTTAAGAATTTGTAAATAGACCTGGATAAGAAAGGGCAATAACTAGATATGAAAAAAAATGTAGCAGTGATTGGGGTGGGGGCAGTAGGGGTAGAGATATTAAAAATCTTAAGGGAACGGAAGTTCCCGATAGAAAATTTACGGATTTTTGCCCGTAGCTCAAGAGATATAAGAGTTGGTGAAATCAATTATGCTGTTGAAGCGATAGAGGGGGCTGATTTTTCCGGTATCGATATCGCTCTTTTTGCCGGTACTGAAGGTGAGAAAGGCGCCTCAGTGTTGTATGCTCAAAAGTTTATTGATTCGGGAGCAGTAGTTATCGACAATGGTAATGATTTTCGTCTTAAAAAAGATGTGCCTCTAATTGTTCCTGAAGTTAATAGAGACAAGGTAGCTAATAATAAGGGAATAATAGCTAACCCTAATTGCACTACGATTCAAATGGTTGTAGCCTTAGGCGGCATATATAAGCAATTTGGTTTAAGCAAGATCGTTCTAACTAGTTTTCAAGCAACTTCTGGGGCTGGCCGTGGAGCAATCCAAGCTTTATGGGATGAGGCCAAACAGATAGTTAATAATAATCAAGATGCTGATTCTTATAGCCAGGTTGATAAGAGGGCCAGAAATTTAAGCGGAGAATTTCCAGCTCAGATAGCCTTTAATGCTATTCCTAAGATTGGTGGTTTTTCCGATAATGGTTATACCAGTGAAGAGTTAAAAGCCGTAAACGAAACTCGTAAAATCTATGGTGATGATTTGATAAAAATATCAGCTACTTGTGTGAGGGTTCCGGTATTTAACTCACACTCAGAGTCGATATATTTTACTACTAGAAATAAGGCAACCCTTGATCAAATAAAATCTGCCCTGAAAAGTTCGGTCGGGGTTAAGTTTTTAGATCGCCCCGAAGATTTACCTTTGGCCCTTGATGTTGACGGGAAAGACGAGGTTTATGTGGGAAGGTTACGCTTTGATCCAGACGAAGAAAACTCTTTTTGGCTTTGGTGCGTTGCTGATAATCTTCGAAAAGGTGCTGCTTTAAATGCTGTCCAGATTGCTGAAACTCTGCTTTAAGCTAAGTATTATAAAGCGTCTCAGGCGATAACTGCAGAATATTCTTCGTTACTGCAACCACACCAATTAGGACAATTTCTAAAATTACTTGAAGTAAGGTTCCCGTCGTCAAGTGCCTGGTCAATCTTTGTTGCTACAGAAGAAGATATCGGGCAGGCTCCGTTTCCGCCGTCAGCCGGATTGTAACACCAATCTTCAAAGTCAAACCAAATTTCTCTTGCTGGGCCTTTTTCGCAATCGTGAGATTGAATAGCATAAGAATTCTTCCAGGGAGTCTTTCCTTTTAATTTTTCAATATAAGGTCCGTCCCAACCAGACATATCATTATTAGGATCGCTATCGTTATTTGGATCATTAACTAACTCGCTAAATCTAGCATCATATGGAGTGGGATTAGGATGATCTATAAATACCAAAAATCCAGTGGGGCTGGTAGTATGAATATGATTTTCTATACCCCATTTACCTGTATCAGCATACAAGGAATAAATAGAAGTCTTTACGGCTTTAAAGTCGCCTATTGTTTCAGTAATTTTCGCTTTCTCAATAGCTTTAAAAGCATTGGGAGCTATGATAGCGGCTAGAATGGCTATGATAGCAATTACTACGATTAGTTCGATTAGAGTGAATGATTTTTGCATAGTTCCTCCTTATGTTGCATTCTACCACTGAGGCAGGAGAAAAATCAAGAATTATTGACTAAACCTTTTATTTTGTGTATAGTAGCAAAATATGGAGAGAAATATATTGTTAGAATTAGAGTATTTGGGTACTGAGTATTTCGGTTTTCAAATACAGGAGAAAAGATCTAAGAATGAAATGACTATTCAAGGCGCATTAGAACAAGCCTTAAAGAAACTTTTTAAAGAAAAAATAAGGGTTGCTGCTTCTGGGAGAACTGATCGGGGTGTCCACGCTAGGGCACAGGTAGTTAATTTTAAGACTAACAGTAGAATACCGTTAACGAACATTAAGATCGCGCTTAATTCATTTTTGCCTTCCGATATAAGGGTAATAAGAGCAAAAAAAGTGCCGCTTGATTTTCATGCCCGGTTTTCGGCTAAACATAAGCGCTATCGTTATATTATTCGCAACGCAAAGGAGTTTTCAGTATTTTGGAATAATTTTGCCTGGCAAATTGCTGAGCCGCTTAATTTAGTGAAGATTGAGAAAATTACTAAAAAATTGATTGGAAAAAGAGATTTTGGTTTATTTGCTAAAGAGGCAAAAAAATATAGGGATTGCCTAAGAATTGTAAACAGTATTACAATAAAAAAGCGAGGCAGTCTAATCTATATTGATATAGAAGCTAATGGTTTTTTAAGAAATATGGTTAGAAATATTGTCTCTTTTTTAGTCAAGGTTGCCAGGGATAAGATTAGCCTTAAGCAAGCCAGCCTTATTTTAGAGCAAAAAGCCCCTTACATGAACAAGCCAGCCCCGGCTACCGGCCTCTATTTGTATAAAGTATCTTATTGATTGCTTTTTTTGAACTGCTAACTTTCAGTAGCCTTTTTAAGGCCAAGATGGTATAATTTTCTCATGAAAAGGCTATTTACTTATCTTTTGATTACTCTTTTAGTTTTTAATTCTGGGTGCCATGCTTTGCGTAAAAAGTTCATTCGTAAGAAAAAAATCGAAAAGGAGCAGGCAGTTTATGTTGATTTCAAAGAGTATCCGACAAAACCTTCACGCGATGCCTATATAGATTATTATATTTTTGTTCGTGGTTGGCTTGATGAATTGTCAGCGGCGCTCAAAAAAGGAATAAGTTATAAAAGGCAGCGTCGAGCCATATCTGAGGCAATTATGAATGTTGAACAGATAATCTCTTTTTTTAATACTGAAGGCAAAGAAGAGATTTACCCGATATATGACGACTTACTTTATATCCGTCAACAGGTTGAAAAAGCTCCTAACATGAGTGAGGTGAGACGTAATTCCCTTATTCGTAGGATCGAGCATCTTAAAAGGATATTTGAGAAAGATTTTAACTATAGCGATGCTGAGCAATGGATGAGTTGAAGCTAAAGACTTTTGTCAGCGGACCTCTGTCTAGCAATTGCTATTTGATTCTTAGTCAAGACAGGAAAAAAGGTTGTCTTATTGATAGTCCCTGGGATTCGCGAGAAGTTGTTGATTTTATTAAAAATCAAAAGGTAGAGCTTGCCTTTATTCTCCTTACTCATGGCCATTTTGACCATATTCACGGGTTAAATGATTTCGAATGTCCTTTTTATATCCATCCTGCCGATAAGCCTTTGCTCGGCGATCCCCAGTTGAATGGTTCCTTTCTTTTTGGCGAAGGAGTCATTACTTCAAGGAAGGTTAATTTTTATAATCAAGAGCAACCCTTAAACTTTAGCGGACAAAAAATTGAAGTAATTCATACCCCCGGACATACTCCCGGTTCAACATGCATAAAAATAGTTGATTGGCTTTTTAGCGGTGATACCCTATTTTTCGACTCTGTTGGTAGAACTGACATACCTTTAGCTTCGCCTGAGGCTTTGATCAGTTCACTGCAGGAGAAGGTGATGGTTTTGCCTGATGCGACAATAGTTTACCCCGGTCATGGTTCTTCAACTACCATCGGAAGAGAAAATAAAGAGAACCCTTTCTTGTAAAAAATAATTTTTGAAATGGAACTTTACTTAGAAGCCTTTATGGATTATCTCAAAGTTGAGAAGGGTTTATCGGTTAACTCTATTTATGCCTATGGACATGATTTAAAAAAGTATATAGCTGCTTTGAAGAAATTGGGCATAGAGGACCCTAAAAAGATAAGTCGTAAAGATATCACCGATTACTTATTTAATTTACGTAAAGATGTTTCAGTAAGAAGTATTTCGCGATTTCTTTCAACCGTTAAGGGGTTTCATCGATTTTTACTTCGTGAAAAGATAGTATCGGCTGACCCGACTGACTTGATCGAGCTTCCTAAGATAGAGAAAAAAATCCCTTCTTACCTATCGATTGAAGAAGTAAATAAGGTTTTGAAGGCACCTAATCTCAAGAAAACGCAAGGCATAAGAGATAGGGCAATCCTCGAGTTAATGTATGCAACTGGTTTGCGAGTTTCTGAACTGACTAAACTTAAAAGTTCCGATGTCAATTTAGATGTCGGGTTTCTTAGGTGCAAGGGTAAGGGGTCAAAAGAACGAATTGTCCCGATGGGCAAGATTTCTGATCATTTTATAAATAGCTATATTACTCAAGCTCGGGCGAAGCTTTTAGGTAAAAAGGTAAGTATCTATCTTTTTTTAGCTCAAGGCGGTCGCCCCCTAAGCCGTCAGAGTGTTTGGAAGATGATTAAGAAACAAGTGCGAAAGTCCGGAATACGAAAAAAGGTAAGCCCACATACTTTGCGTCATAGCTTTGCAACCCATCTGCTTGAGCGGGGGGCAGATTTACGCAGCGTTCAGGAAATGTTAGGCCATGCCAGTATTACTACGACTCAGATTTATACTCATGTGAATGAGACTAGGCTTAAAAAGATTCACCGGCAGTTTCATCCTCGGGCAAAATAGGATATAATGAGTTTATTTTTAAATTATGGTTAATCAATTAAAAAAGTTATCGCCTCAATTTAGAAAGGTACTAAAACTTACTTCAGGTATTGCTGAGCGAGCCGGTTGCAAGGTTTATCTTGTTGGCGGAGTAGCTAGAGATTTGCTTTTAGGCAAAGATGTTTTTGATTTAGATATAGTCGTTGAAGGCGATGCGATCAAGCTTGCTTCAAGGCTAGCCAGACAACTTAAAGCTGATTTTAAAAAGCACCATGCTTTTGGTACGGCTACTGTAGGTTGGCAGGGTCACAAAATAGATTTTGTTACTTCTCGTTCTGAAACTTACTCTCACTGGGGGGCTTTACCTAAAGTTAAGCCAGCTTCTTTAGTTGAAGATCTCTGCCGGCGGGATTTTACGATTAATGCTATCGCCATCGGCTTAAACAAGGCTGATCACGGAAAGCTCATTGATCTTTATGGAGGCCTTAAGGATTTAAAAAAAGGTTTAATTAGAGTTCTACACAGCCAAAGTTTTCTAGAAGACCCAACTAGAATATTTAGAGCTATTCGTTTTGAGCAACGCTTTCGGTTCAAAATCGAGACTCACAGCTTAAGCCTTTTAAAGCAAGCGATTAGGGAAAAGGCTTTAAGCTTAGTTAATTTGCATCGCCTAAGGAATGAATTAATACTTATTTTAAAAGAACTAGAGCCCCAACGTTATATCAGGCGTTTAGATGGTCTAGTCAGTCTTTCATTCATTGGTTCTGGTTTAAAATTAAAAAAGGAAGACTCTAAGCTTTTTGACCGGATTAATAAGGCTTCAAAACATTATCAGAAGAAGTTTGATAAATCTCGCCAACTACAGATTTGGTTGGTTTATCTTAGTGGTTTATTGGTTAGATTTCCTGCCAAAAAAATCAAGAAGATTTTGCATGATTTCGGATTTAAAAAAGGTGAGCGAATGATAGTTAGCTCAATTAAAGAAGGTCTTTTTAGAGTCAAGAAATTGGATTCTAAGTTGGCCCCTAAGGTAATTCATCGAATCCTTGATAAATATAGTTTTGAGGCAATATTATTTTTCTATGCTTATTATTCAAGGGTCAAACTGCGCAAGAATATTGAACATTTTTTAGATGAGCTTATCCATAGTCGCATCGAACTAAAAGGCAGAGATCTTAAAGAATTGGGTTTTGAGCCAACGGTTCTTTATGGGAAGTTACTTAAGCGTCTAGCCCAGGCGAAGCTTAGTAAAGCTTTAAAGAGCAAAGGTGATGAAATCAGGGAAGTAAAGCGTATCTTTAAGAGAATGCAGAAGAAGTCTTAAGAAAAGCAGGTTGATAAAACGAGTAATTTAAGCTATAATTCATCTTTAATAGACAGCAATCAAGGAGAGTTATGTCGCTTCGAATGGAGAAGGTTGACCAAGAGTTACGCAAGAGAATCACCGAGATAATTCAGCAGGAGATCGATGATCCGGATATGGAATTTTTATCAATTACTCGGGTTAAGACTACGTCTGATTTGCAGGAAAGCAGAGTTTATTATAGTTTGCTTGATGATGCCCAATACGAGAAGGCCCAAGAGGTGCTCGATAAGATGAAGGGTTTTATCCGCGGCTTGCTTGGCAAGCGAGTGCATCTTAAGATTACCCCCCAATTAAGTTTTATACCTGATGAATCAATCAAACTTAGCGTTGACGTCTATAAGAAACTTAAAGATTTAAAGGAGTCCGAAGGCAATAATGAGTGAAAATCCGCTTAAAACAATAGTCGATAGAATCAAAAAAGGTAAAAAGTTTTTGATTACCGCTCATATGAATTTAGAGGGTGATGCCCTTGGTTCAGAACTAGCTACCTATATTTTGCTTAAAAAATTAAAAAAACAGGTAGTAATATATAATAATGATCCTACTCCGGAAGTATATAAGTTTTTACCTTTTCATCGGGTGATAAGAAATAGTATAAAAAATGAAGATTTCGACGTAGCGTTAGCCTTAGATTGTTCAGATTCGTCGCGTGCCGGAAAAGTTAAGGACAGCCTGGTTAAAGCTAATTGTATTATTAATATTGATCACCATGTAAGCAATACCTATTTTGGTGATATTAACTGGGTTGAGCCTCACTTGGGGTCTTGCACCCAGATGCTCTATCGACTTTGCGATAAGTTTAAGGTTATGGATAAGAATATTGCTCTTTGTTTATATACTGGTATTTTTACCGATACCGGAAACTTTACTTATGCTAGTACTGATAGCGAAACTCATTGGATAGCTTCAAGGCTTATGAAATATAATCTACATCCGCATATGATCTATGATATTATACATAGCCTTTGTGTGCCTTCGGACTTAAATTTCATCGGTAAAATTATTTCATCTTTAAAGTTTGATCCAACTAAAAAAATATGTTGGGCAAATGTCACTAGCTGGAAAAATAAAACTTATGATCTCAGCGAGGTAATTTTTTCAACCATGCGACTTTTAAAAGGAACTGAGGTCTTTCTTCTTTTTAAGAAAGTTGATAGAAATAGAACCAGAGTTAATTTCCGTTCACGTTCAAGCGTAGATGTTAATAAAATCGCTAAATTCTTCGGTGGTGGCGGCCACAAAAGAGCCAGCGGAACCACTA
This sequence comes from Candidatus Omnitrophota bacterium, assembly GCA_021735655.1. Lineage (NCBI taxonomy): Bacteria > Pseudomonadati > Candidatus Omnitrophota > Candidatus Omnitrophota bacterium. The sequence continues at coordinate 26,133 of JAIPGM010000011.1, forward strand.
TAGACTGTTCTTTAGAGGTTGCAGAAAAAAAGGTAATTTCTTTTATCAAAAAGCACGCTAGTGCGTCTTTGCGTAAATCCCGCTAGAAAAAATAGTTTTATGATTAATTCCAACACAAAAGAAGGAATCATTTTAGTTAATAAACCAAAGGGCATTACTTCACATGATGTTGTTGATATCGTGCGTCGGCAGCTCAAAACCAGAAAGGTTGGTCATGCTGGAACCCTAGATCCTTTGGCCGAAGGGTTATTGATCATTTTAGTCGGCCGATTTACTAAGTCATTTACTAAGTTTGTTAATTTCGATAAGGAATATTTTGGTATCCTAAAATTAGGAGAAACTACTACTACTGGAGATTCAGAAGGTGAGGTGATTAAGGAGGCGAGTTTTAAAGAAATTAGTCAGGATAAAATCAATCAGGCTTTTAAGAAGTTTACTGGCAACATTCAGCAGATACCTCCGATGGTAAGCGCTTTGAGGATTAAAGGCAAGCGACTCTATAGTTTAGCTCGGCAAGGAATTGTAGTTGAGCGAGCCTCTCGCGCGATAGTTATACATTCTTTAGAGATAACTAAGATTGATCTCCCTTTTATTGAGTTTATCACCCGTTGTTCCAAGGGTACTTATATCAGGAAGCTTGCTGAAGATATTGGTGAGGAGCTTTTTTGCGGGGCGCATATGGTAAAAATAGTACGCTTAAGCATTGGGCCGTTTAAATTAGATGATGCGATAGAGCCAGCCAAGATTAATGAAAGTCATTTACAAAAAATTACCTTCTAGGCGAGTTAATTGTGTAGCTACAATTGGCACTTTTGACGGAATCCATAAGGGGCATAAATTCATCCTGGATAAAGTAATAAAATCAGCCCAAAGAAGAAAGGTTAGCTCTTTGGCTATTACCTTTGATCTTGCTCCTCAACAATTTTTGCGGCGTAAACACCTGCATAATACTTGGCGGTCAACTAAAGCATTCTCAGGAATACTTTCTGATTTAGAACAAAAAATAGGTTTCGTTCAGCCGCTAGGTATTGATTTTCTTTGGTTTTTAAAAACCCGACAACGACTGCTCGAACTTAGCCCGGAAGCCTTTCTTGGTTATATCTTTAGTTATTTTTCAATAAAGGAACTTATCGTTGGAGAGGATTTTCGTTTTGGCTATGCCGGTGGAGGCGATGTTTCATACTTAAAGAAAGTTGCTTCTGAATTTGGTTTTAAACTCACGGTTATAGCTAAGACAAAGTTTAAACAAGAATTGATAAGCAGTTCACTAATCCGTCACCATATAAGGTCAGCTGAACTTAAAAAAGTAAAACAACTTTTGGGTAGAGATTTTTCGTTGAAAGGGAAGGTGGTTAAAGGAAGGGGGATTGGTCGGCAGTTAAAGTTTCCGACTGCTAATATTTCAGCTGGAGATTATGTTGTGCCTCCTCGAGGGGTGTATGCGGCTTATGTAATTTTGAATAAGCAGAAGTATCTGGCGGCAGTAAATATTGGTCGGAGTCCGACATTAACTTCGTTGAAAAAATGCATCATTGAAGCTTATTTTATTAATTTTAGTAAAAATATTTTAGGAAAGACTATAGAAATAGTATTTTTAAAAAGGCTAAGAGATGAGCGTAAGTTTTCAAATTCTCCCAGTTTACAGTCGGCGATTGCTAAAGATGTCCGACAGATAACCTCAAAATATAGTATTCCTTCCTAAAGCATCCACAACCCCTTGTGGCATAACCATTTATTTCGCAAAAGCCCTTGACAAATAAGGGCTTTTATTATATATTTATGTTGTGGAATAAAGTGGAGTAAAGTGGAATGTGGTACGGCGAACACAATCATACCCTCGACAATAAAGATAGGTTTATCCTTCCGGCAAAATTCCGTGAAAAAATAAAAACTCTCAAGAAAAAAAAGTTTTATATAACCCGTGGTTTGGACGGTTGTCTTTCCTTGTACGCTGAAACTGCTTGGAAACAGTTGGAGGAGAAGCTTTCAACACTTTCTTTTACCAAGAAGCAGTCTCGGTCTTTTAATCGATTACTTTTCAGCGGTGCCAGCGAAATAGAAGTGGACGCACAAGGAAGGGTAACCGTCCCCGAATATCTTAAAAGTTTTGCCCAAATCAACCGAGAGATAGTCATAATCGGTGTGGTTAATCGCATCGAAGTTTGGGATCGGAAAATTTGGAGCAGCTTTTATAATCATAATAAAAAGCGTTTTGAAGAAATGGCCGAGAATCTTTTTGAAGAATAAGGAGGTAGCCGATGGCAACAGAATTAGCTAAAGCTAAGAAAAATGTTACTAAACTCAGTCGCAAGTCTTCTGACCTTCCGTTGGGGATATCAATGTTAACCTTGTCCGGATTTAGAATTTGCCAAATGAGTAACCGACAATTAGCTTCAACAGCTTTGTTGAAACGTAAATCAACAGGCTAGGTTTTATTTTGAAGAGTTTATTATGTCAAATTGTACTGTAGAAAAAATGGTGGAACCATATCATTATCCGGTTATGTATCGAGAGGTGCTTAATTTCCTTGAGCCTCAGAGGCGAAAGGTGATAGTTGACTGCACCTTGGGCCTCGGGGCGCATGCTGCTAAAATGCTTGAATCTATGAGTCAAGATAGCCTTTTAATTGGAATTGACCGCGATCAGGATTCATTGGAAGTTGCTAAAAAGAACCTAAAAAGTTTCAATGGTCGATTTACCGTAGCTAGAGGCGATTTTGCTAATCTTGATCAAGTATTGGCTAAGGTGAAAATTAACCGAGTTGATGCTTTTTTATTTGATTTAGGGATTTCAACTTATCAGCTAAATAGCCCTCAAAGAGGTTTTAGTTTTTTAAAAGAAGGTCCATTAGATATGCGTATGGATCAGGATGCTTTTGTTTCAGCCTATGACCTTGTGAATAATTTAAGCGAAGGGGAGCTAGCTAGTATTTTTAAAAAGTTTGGTGAAGAACGTCACGCTCGTAGAATAGCTATTCGTTTAGTGGAGGCCCGAAGAAAAGAACCGTTAACCACAACTACCCAATTAACTCGTATTATTGTTAGTGCACTTTCGGTTAAATCTCAGCATGGTCGAATTCATCCAGCAACAAGAATTTTCCAATCTTTGCGTATAGCGGTCAACCGAGAGCTTGAATCGCTCAAGGATGGGTTAGGAAGGGCAGTTGAACTTCTCAATAAAGGTGGAAGAATTGGTGTCATTTCTTTTCATTCACTTGAAGATAGAATCGTTAAACATGTTTTTAAAAACTATGCTTCGGAGGGAATTTTAAAGGTGATTACTAAAAAACCTTTAATTCCTACGGATTTAGAAAGAGAAGAAAACCTAGCTTCTCGCTCAGCTAAATTACGAATAGCAGAACGAAATTAGTAATTATGAAAAAGTTATTACCATTGTTGTTATCGCTTTTTGTGTTCTTTACCGGTTTGCTATATCTGCACCAAAAAGTCCAGATTTACGTTGAGGCCTACCGCTTAAATAGCAATCATCAGCGCTATAACGAACTTGTTGATAAGAGAGACTACTTGATGTATAATTTTGCTAAGGAAATTTCGCTGACTAAGGTTAATCAATGGGCTAAAAATGAGTCTTTTGCTCCTGTTGGTAGGGAAAAAGTTTTAGCTTTAGTTCCTGCTAGAGAGAAGCAAGTCCATGGTAGCGCGATTGCCTCATTGCTGAACCGTTTCTTGAAAACCTCGGTATCTACTTCAACGGTTTTAGCAGAGGATAGCCGGTAAACCCGCATCCTCAGGATTTTAAATTACATAGTGTCGTAGGGGAAGAAGTGGCAAGAGCTATTACTAAGAAAAGAGCTGTTACTGTATATTTTCTTTTTGTCTTTTTCTTTTCTGCTATAGCAGCACAAATTATTCATCTGCAGGTAGTTAAAGGCAGCTTTTTCAGAGAGCTTGCTAAGAATCAGCATTATCGAAATATAAGATTGGAAGGCCAGCGTGGTGTAATTTTTGATCGACGCAAAAGAGTTTTAGCTACTGGTTTACATTGTTATTCTGTCTTTGCCGACCCATCGTTAGTAGATGATCCGGAACTAACCGCCAAAGTTCTCGCAAAGAATCTAGATGTACCTAAGACAATGATTTTGTCGCGGCTCAATAAAAATAAGCGATTTGTGTGGATTAAAAGAAAGATTTCTCTAGACCAGCAGAAAAAGATAGCGTCGTTAAAACTAGAGGGAATTAGGTTTATTAGAGAAAGAAAGCGGTTTTATCCTCATGAGACCGTTGCTGGATCAGTATTAGGCCTTACTGATATCGATAATAAAGGCCAAGAGGGGCTGGAGATTTTTTACGAGAAGTATTTAAAGGGAAAAGACGGCCAAGTAAGAGTTTTGCAAGATTCTTCTTCACGTCAGCTTATTCTTTCTTCCCAAGTAATAACACCTCAAAGAGGTGCTGATATTGTCTTAGCTCTTGATGCTCAGATACAGTACTGGGTTGAGGAAGCTTTGGAAAAGGTAGTTAAGGATTTTAGGGCTAAAGGTGCAAGCGCTATAGTTATGGATGCAATGACCGGAGAAGTAATCAGTTTAGCTAATTATCCTTTTTTTGATCCTAACGAACGGGAGACTGAGTCTTTGGAATATATAAATAATCGGGCGGTGACTGATGTATTCGAGCCAGGTTCGGTATTTAAGGTAGTTGCTCTTTTAGCGGCGGTGAGTGAAAAGACTTTCTCTAAGGATGATATTATATTTTGCGAGGATGGAACTTTTGATATTCCCGGTAAACCACTTCATGATTGGAAACCTTACGGAGAACTTGCTTTTGAAGAAGTGTTTATGAAATCGAGCAATATTGGAGTTGCTAAGATTGTTGCTGCCTTGGGTCAGGAGACTTTTTTTAGTTATATCGAACGACTAGGATTTGGTCAACTAACCGGTATAGATTTTTTTGGGGAATCACCTGGAAAATTAAGAAGCTTCAGCCAATGGTCAAGAAGGTCAGGTTATATCATTCCGATTGGCCAAGAAATATCAGTAAATCTTATCCAGCTAGCTCGGGCATTTGCGGTTATCGTTAATGACGGCTATTTAGTTAAACCGCATTTAGCTAAAAGTATCTGTTCTTATAATTTTTGTAAGGATGTTAACTATCGTCGTAAAAGGGTGTTTAGTTCTTCAGTTGCCGAGGAGGCTAAGCGTATCCTGATTAAGGTTGTAGCCGAAGGCACTGGCAAGCGAGCCGGAATTAAACAACGAGTTATTGGCGGTAAAACCGGTACTGCCCAGAAGTATGATTCTAAACTAGGGCGATACTCACCGAGTGACTATCGGGCCACCTTTGCTGGTTTTATAGCTGATTTAGATCGGCCAATAGTTATTGCCGTTAGCGTTGATGAGCCGCGTAGTTCACATTTTGGCGGAGTAGTAGCTGCGCCGGTGTTTCGAGAAATCGCCGAGAAAATAATTGCTTACGTCGAGAGTCAGGGTGTGACTAAAAGCCCAAGGTCAGATTTTTCTTTAAATTGATTATCATGATGAAGCTAAAAAATATCTTTTCTAAACTCAGCAAGGATCAATTGGGGAAAATTTCTATTTCTGGAATAAGTGATGACTCCCGTTTGGTCAACAAAGGCGATCTTTTTTTTATTATCGAAAGAAGAAATTTTGATATTTTTTCAGTTTTAAAGGAGATTGAACCTAAAGTATCTGCTTTTGTAGCCAGAAGTTCACAAAGCAAGAAGCTAAAAAATATAATTAAGGATACGCCCATTATTTATGTAGATAATATTCAGAAAGAATTTTATCGGTCAGTAGATTTATTTTATGAATTTAAGCATAATGACCTTAAATTCATTGGTGTCACCGGGACTAATGGCAAGACTACTACTTGCATGCTTATTTATCACTTGCTTAAGGAATTAAAGATCCCAGCTTCCTTGATCAGCACGGTAAAATATTGCATTGGTCCAAAGGTTTATGAGGCTGAACGTACTACTCCAGGATTTCTTACTTTAAGAAAGTTTTTGAAAGAAGCCAAAGACTCAGGAAGCCATTTTTTGATCATTGAAGTTTCTTCCCATGCTATCGAACAAGAAAGAATTAAAGGGATTAAATTTGAGCGTTGTTTGTTTACTAACTTAGGCCGTGACCATCTTGATTATCATAAAACTCCCGAAAAGTATTTTAAGAGCAAGAAGAAGTTATTTTTAGATAACAAGCGGACACCGGCATTAATTAATATTGATGATTCTTGCGGGGTAAAGCTATTTCGTTCTTTGCCTAAAAGCTTAACTTATGGAATTAAAGATATTAGTGATTTTAAAATTTCTAAGGTAAGCTTAACTAAAAGCGGTAGTCACTTTGATATTGAATATGACAATAAAATTTATTCAATCAGGACCCAGCTTTGTGGAAGACATAATGTTTATAATGTTGCCGGAGCTTTTGGTCTTATAGCTTCTTTAGGAATTTCACCCCGAAAGATTGCAGATAAAATTTTATCATTTACCAATGTTGAGGGGAGGTTAGAGGTAATTGGTGAGAATATTTTTATTGATTATGCGCATACTCCTGATGCTTTAGAGACAGTTATAATGGCTTTGCGTAACATTGGCTATGAAAATATCATTTCGGTTTTTGGTTGCGGTGGAGATCGAGATAAAGGTAAACGAAAGCTGATCGGGCAGGTGGCTGATAAATATAGCGATTTTAGTTTTGTTACCTCTGATAATCCGCGAAGCGAGGATCCCGAGCTTATTTGCAGCCAAATAACAAAGGGTTTTCAGAGTAAAAACTATGAAGTTGTAATTGACCGAAAGCAAGCGATTAAAAAAGCTATTGGTTTATTAGTTAAGGAAAGAAAAAGTCTTAATCCAAAAAATAAGAAAAGCTGTCTTTTGGTAGCAGGCAAGGGGCATGAGAACTATCAAATTGTGGGTTCAAAAAAGATACCCTTTAAAGACAGCGAAGTCATAAGGACGATAATTAAAGATGGCAACAATCCTAGTTAGAGATTTAAAAATTTTAGAGCGTTTAATTAAGCCTTTGCGGGTCTATAATCGTTCGAGCTTTCGTATTCTTAAGGCTTTTTCGATTGATTCTCGCTCAATAACTAAGGGTGAAGGATTCATTGCTCTTAAAGGTAAGCTTTGTGATGGTCATGAGTTTATCGAAGAAGCCGTAGCCAATGGCGCAGCTTGTATTATTGCTCAAAAGTATGTAGCAACAAAGCAACAAGTGCCTTTTTTGGTAGTTAAAGATAGCTATAAGGCATTGAGTGCGATTGTGCGCCTGATAAGAGATAAGAAAAAACCTTTTGTCTATGCTATTACCGGTTCGATCGGCAAAACTACCACCAAGGAGATGCTTTATTTTTTACTTAAAGATCATTGTCGAGTTCTTAAGAACAAAAAAACTGAGAATAACATTCTTGGGGTAGCTAAAACCATTCTTTCGTTGAAAGATCAAGATGTTGTTATTGCCGAATTAGGTACAAACCAAAAGGGTGAGATTAGCACTTTGTCTAGTATGCTTGCGCCAAATGTAGGGGTGATTACTTTTATTAAACCAGTTCACTTGGAGGGCCTAGGTAGCTTAAGGGGTATTCTTAAGGAGAAATTATCGTTACTCTCTGGTAATCCTAAGATGAAACTAGTTCTCAATCATGATGATATGTATTTAAGAAGGGTTAAAAGCACAAAGAATATTTATTGGTTTGGTAGTAAAGATAATCTTGATCTTTCGGCAGCCTGTAAGAATCGCGACAGCCAGAGTTCCCACTTTTTGATTCAAGACTCTTTTAAACTTTCTTTGCCGCGTTACCGGGAAGGCTTTATCACTGACATTTTAGCTGCTGTTTTAGCGGCACATCTTTATCGAATACCGATAGCTAAACTAGTGTCAAAGATAAGTAAATTTAAAGATTTTCCTTCAATGAGAATGCAGATCCAGAAGCTAAATCGACTTTTGATTTTAAATGATGCCTATAACGCCAATCCTTATTCAGTTAAAGTGGGGTTAAAAAGTTTAAAAGATCATCCCTTGAGAAAAATTGTCGTAATTGGGGACATGTTAGAATTAGGCAAAAAGAGTGCTTACTATCATCGATTGCTAGCTCCTCAGATTATTGAGAATAATTTTGATTATTGTCTTATGCTTGGCCGTCATACTCAGCATCTTAAGAAAAGTTTATCGGAGTTAGGCTATCGGCGAGCGTTTCATTTTCTTTCACATAAGGATTTGGCCGAATTTATTAGTAAAAAAATTAATTTAAAACAAAACCGTAATCAGGGCTATTTAGTCTTTCTGAAAGGTTCTCGGAGGATGGAGTTAGAGAAAGTAGTTTCATATCTAAGGTAAATAAAGTTTTATTGAGGAGATTTAAACATGCTTTATCATATTTTTTATCCGTTAACTAAATATTTTTCATTTTTTAATGTCGCTAAATATATAACTTTTCGAGGAGGCTGTGCTTTTATTACTTCTTTTATTGTTGTGATGGCTTTATGGAAATTTACCCTACAGAGACTAACAAAATTAAAAATGGTTGAGAATATAGATATGTATGGACATATTCATCTAGAGTCTCTTCACGGACCTAAGCGTGGGACACCGACTATGGGTGGGGTTTTGATTATTTTTTCGATGTGTGTCTCAACTCTTCTTTGGGCAAGATGGGATACCTACTTTACTTGGGCTATTTTATTAGTTATGCTTGCTTTGGGTGCTGTAGGTTTGAGCGATGATCTTTTAAAAATAAAAAAGGGTAAAGGACTTAGCCGACGTCAAAAGTTAATCTCACAAAGTATTATTGGTTTATTATTGGGGGCAGCACTTATTTTGAACCAAGATTTTCCTACTTCTTGGCATTTTCCTTTTTTAAAAAAGATAGTTTTTGATTTAGGGTATTTTTATATTTTTTGGGTAATTTTGATGATCGTAGCGACTTCTAACGCGGTTAATTTCACCGACGGTCTAGATGGCTTAGCTATTGGAGCAGTAGTTATAAATTCTTTAATTTTTGGGTTGATAAGCTATATTGTCGGACATATAAGTTTCGCTAACTATCTTTTTATTCCCTATATTGAAGGTGCCGGCGAACTAACAATATTCTGTTTTGCTTTAACTGGGGCCGGCTTAGCTTTTCTTTGGTTTAATTCTTATCCGGCTCAAGTTTTTATGGGTGATGTCGGGGCTTTGGCTTTGGGGGGAGTCCTTGGTGCGACGGCTCTTTTGATAAAACAGGAGTTTTTACTTTTTATAAGTGGCGGTTTATTTGTAATAGAAGCGATGAGCGTAATTTTGCAAATAGCTTCGGTGCGACTTAGAGGGAAAAAGCTTTTTCGGGCCGCGCCATTGCATCATCATTTCCAGATTCTAGGCTGGGATGAACCGAAGATAATAATCCGTTTTTGGATAATTTCGATCATCTGTGCGGTAATAGCTTTACTGACCTTAAAACTCAGATAGTAATGAATATAGACGATTTTAATGAAGTTTGCGTTGTTGGTTGGGGAGCCAGCGGTATTGGCTTGGTTAATTTGTTGCTTTCTTTAGGTAAAAAAGTGAAGGTGAGCGAACAGCGAGAGCGTAATTGTTTTTCACCCGAAGTAATAGATAGCTTAGTCAAGGCCGGTGTTGATTTTGAATTTAGCGCACATAGTGAAAGTTTTATTAAGCAGAGTCAGCTTGTAGTATTGAGTCCTGGTGTGGATCCAGTGAGGTCAAAAGCGATTAAGGCCATACTTAGTTTGGGTTTACCCTATATTGGTGAGATTGAATTTGCTTTTCTTCTTACTAAGGCTAACTGTATAGCGATCACGGGAACTAATGGCAAGACTACTACCAGTCATCTGACTTATCAATTGCTTAAGGCTAAACGGAAAAGAGTGTTTTTAGGCGGTAATGTCGGAATACCGTTTTCTTCTTTTGTTTTAAACACTAAAAAGGGGGACTTGGTAGTTTTGGAATTAAGCTCTTTTCAACTAGAGACTATTATAAGCTTTAGGCCGCAAGTTGCAGCTTTGCTTAATGTTGCTCCGGATCATCTTGATCGCTATAAGGATTTTCGAGAATATTTAACGGCCAAGATGAATATATTTAGAAATCAAACTAAGGAAGACTTTGCAGTTCTTAATAAAAATAGCAGTCTCAATTTTGAAAAAGAAGGATCGGTAAAAGCAAAAACTATATATTTTTCAAATGAGTTTTCTGATGAGAATCTTTCGGCCGCCTACAGGATCGCTCAAATCTATGGTTTAACTAAGTTGGACTGCGAAAAGGTTTTTTCTTCATTTGTTGGCCTTCCTCACCGTCGGCAGCTAGTTAAAGTCATTAATGGAATAAATTTTGTTAATGATTCAAAGGCGACAAACCCCTCTTCAACTATTTGGGCGCTTAAGAATTCCAAAGGTTCAGTTATTCTTTTAGCCGGAGGCAAAGACAAAGGCCTCGATTATTCAGAATTAGTGCCTTATCTTAAATCAGTAAAGAAGTTAAATCTTTTTGGTGAGGCCTCAGGAGCAATTATGGAATCGTTGGAGGCCCATGTGCCGGTTCAGAAATTTTCCTCTTTTGAGGAAGCTATAGCTGTTTCTTTTAGCCAAGCCAGCCAGGGTGACACTATTCTTCTTTCTCCAATGTGTTCAAGTTTCGATATGTTTTCTAATTACAAGGAGCGGGGGGATAGATTCTCGGCGATAGTCAATAGTTTTTAATATTTTATGATTAAAGATATAAAAAAAGAGCGACGCTTCATATTTATTACTATTTTTATTATTACTCTTATCGGTTTGCTTATGGTGTATGAGTCTTCGAGTATCCATGCCTTTGCGACAACTTCTGATGCGACCTATTTTTTCAAAAAACAAATAAGTTTTTTTATAATCGGATTGTTTCTTTTTTGTTTAACCCTTTTTGTTGATTTGGAGTTATTGCGGCGTTGGAATAAAGAATTATTGCTTTTAACCATTCTCTGTTTAGTGGTTGTTGTGTTTTTAGGAAGAACCGCCGGCGGAGCAAAACGGTGGTTGTATTTGGCCGGTTTCAATATCCAACCGGCAGAGATATTAAAGATTTCCTTTTTGATTTATTGCGCTGACTATTGCCGAAGAAAAAAAGGTCTAATTGGAAGCTTAAAAAGGGGCTTATTACCATTGGCTGTGATTTTAGGCTCAATTTGCATTTTACTTTTGCTTCAGCCAGATTTAGGCACAGCGGTTTTTTGGGTGATTTGGACTATTTTTTTTCTTTTCCTGTTTAAGGCTCGCCGTCGGCATTTAGTTTTTATTGTTATTTTGGGCCTAGTGGCTTCTTTTTTTCTGGTCAAAGCTTACCCTTATCGGCTTAGAAGGATTACGGCTTACCTTAATCCTTCTTCTGATCCGCAAGGGGCAGGGTTTCAGTTGAGACAGTCCAAGATTGCTTATGGTGAGGGTGGGCTTTTGGGTGTTGGCTTAGGTGAGGGCCGTCAGAAATTATTTTTTCTCCCAGCCTCACATACTGATTTTGTTTTTTCAATTGTAGCTGAAGAGTTTGGGCTGTGGGGCTCATTAGGTCTGCTGTCATTATTCTTTTTATTATTTCATAAAATGTTTAAAATTTCTAAAGAAGTCGAAGACACTTTTCGTTCAGGAATTTTGTGGGGTGTTGTTTTAATCTTTTTTTTAGAAATAACTATCAATATTGGTGTCAGTTGTGGACTTTTGCCTACTAAGGGGTTGCCGTTACCTTTTATGAGTTATGGCGGCAGCAATTTAGTAGTTCATTATGTTCTTTTAGGTCTATTTTTTAATGCTTCTCGTGCGCCTAAGGTGAAACTATGAGAATTCTATTTGCCTGTGAGCGAAGCGCTGGCCATATTTTTCCTGCGCTTAGCATCGCTAAGAAGATAAAAATTGCTCAACGAGATTCGGAGTCTGAGAAAAAAGAAGAGATATACTTTTTTGTTAGCTCAAAGGATCTTAAAAAATATGTTGAGGCTGAAGGGTTTGTTGTTTTTGGTAAATATTTTTCTTTTCGTTGCTTGGCGATAGAGGGTTTTTTCAGGTTTATTGAGGCAATTTATATAATTTCTAAATTAAGGCCAGAGAGGGTTATTGGTTTCGGCGGCAGAGATAGTTTCTTTTTGATATTATTGAGCAGTTTACTTTCGATAGACACTGTACTTTATGAACCGAATGTAAGCTTAGGCAAAGCGAATAAGGTTCTTTCAAGGTTTGTAAAGAAGATCTTGAGGGGTTTTCCCAGCCAGGAGTCTTCTCAAAAGAATCTTGTGTTTGGAGTTCCTTTAAGAGATAATTTGAAAAGATTAGATAAGCAGAAAGCCCGGGAAATACTTCAATTTGATGCAAAAACAGTTATCCTTTGCTGTGGCGGTAGCCAGGGCTCTAGATTTATCAACCAAAACTTTGTTCGTTTCGTTCAGCAGTTTAAAGGGGACTGTCAAATAATACATTTGACTGGTAAAGATAAGTTCTTGGAGATTAGGGAAAACTATAATAAAATAGAGTGTAAAAGCTTTGTTGAGGACTTCTACTATAATTTGGAAGTTTTATATAGTGCAGCTGACTTGGTAGTTTCACGAGCCGGAGCTTTAACTCTATCGGAAATCTCATACTACCGGTTGGCAGCCTTGCTTATACCGCATACCGGGGCTTCTGGTCATCAAAGAGAGAATGCGCTTTATTTTCAGCAAAGAGATGCGGCATTACTATGTTCAGAAGATAATTTTTCATTTTCAGATTTTAGCAAGTCTTTAAGTAGTCTTATTTATGACGATAACTTACGTGAACGTTTAGCTCTTAATGCAGCTAAAATCGAACTAGGAGTAGATTTTGAAAGTTTGGATATTAATTATTGGCGTTAGCTTAGCTCTTTTGTTTACGATTACTCCGGTTGCAATTGCTTTTGGAGATAAAACTACAGATTTTCAAGAGTTGCGTTCGGAGCATTTCATGATTCGTTATCAAGATGGAGTCTCTAAAGATTATGTTTACGATATTAAGAAAACCGGAGAAAAATTTTACCGGATAATTACTCAACAGTTTAATCTTATTCGGGATAAGCTTTGGCTGTGGGATAATCGAGCTCAAGTCTTTATCGCTAAAGATCAAAAAGAATATCTTAGTAAGTTTGGTTGTTCTAGTTGGTCGGGGGCTTGTGTTAACTATAAGGCTAAGATTATCTACACCTACCCTAATCAGAAAAGCTTTAATTCCATTTTTATCCATGAATTAACACATATTATTCTTCACGAATATGCGGGTAGAAATCGTCTTTCGCTCTGGCTAGATGAAGGAGTTGCAACTTATATTGAGGATAAGTATAGCATGGGTCTTTACCAAAGGAGACTTTCTTATTTACAGAACGCGATTAAACAGGGGAAGCATATACCTTTATCGGAGCTCATCCGGACGACTTCGAGCGTTTTAACGAAAAAATCAGCTGATTATGTCAGTTTGTTTTATGTTGAATCATTTTCGATAGTTAATTTTTTCAGCAAGCGATACGGAAAGTATAAGTTTTCCAATTTCCTTTCTCGTCTTAAACATGGGGAGAGCATTGAGAGCGCTATTTCAAAGTCTTTTAGTGACTGTAGAAATTATGAAGAGCTAGAGAAACAATGGATAAAATTTTATCTAAAGTAAAGAATATCCATCTTGTTGGTATCGGCGGAGTAGGTATGAGTGGATTGGCTTTGTTGCTTAAAGCTAAGGGCTATTCTGTTAGCGGTTCAGATCTATCTTCCGGCTATATGATTAAAGTGCTGAGAGAGCATGGTATCACGGTTTTCCTTGGCCATCGCAAAGAGCAAGTATCAAAAGATGTCCAGTTGCTAGGATATTCTTCGGCAGTAAATGAAAGTAATCCCGAGATACAAGAGGCAATGAGGCGGCGAATACCGATTTTAAAAAGAGGCAAGCTTTTAGCCGAACTCTGCCGAGATAAGAAAACAATAGCCGTAGCCGGAAGCCACGGGAAAACTACTACCACTGCTATTTTAGGCTTTTTGCTTACTTCTTTAGGTTATGAACCTACGGTGTTTCTGGGAGGATCGTCACTGAACTATTCGCAAGGTGCTTGGTGGGGGAGCGAGCATTGTCTTATTGAAACTGATGAGAGCGATGGAAGTTTTCTTTATTATAATCCTTTAGTTTCGATAATTACTAATATTGATTATGAGCATATTGAGTATTATCGAACAGCCGAAGCCTTAAGTGATAGTTTTTTAGATTTTGCCGTTAACACTAAAGATAAAGTATTCGGCTGGGGTGATCAGGAATCAGTTTCGACAATTATTGATAAAACGAAGGGGATAAAATTCGGTTGGGGAGATTCTAATCATTTGCAGGGGCGAAATTTTAATTTTGATGGAAAACATAGTTGTTTTGATTTATTTGCCGGTGGAAGTCGAATTGCTTCGGTTAAGTTGCCTTTGATTGGTGAATATAATTGTCGCAATGCTTTGGCAGCTTTAGCTTATCTTTGGTATCTTGATGAGGATTTAAAAAAGGCTTCTAAAATTTTAGAGGATTTTCGTGGCACCAGGAGAAGATTTCAACTAAGTGCTAAGGTGGCCGGGGTGACTTTCATTGATGACTATGCGCATCATCCGACTGAAATAAAAGCAGTGATCAAGGCCGCTTGCCTCTTAAAGCCTAGGCGGCTTTTTGTTGTTTTGCAGCCACATCGGTATTCTCGGGTTAAAGCATTATTTAAGGAGTTCCTTACTTGCTTTTCTGATGTTGATAAGTTAGTAGTAACTGATATCTATAGTGCTTCAGAAAGCCCCTTGGAGGGGATAACTGCTCAGGAGCTTACAAACCAGATAGGCAAACATTTACCAGTTGAATTGAGTTATGTTCCTAAAGCTGAGCTTGCCGAGTGTATTCCTGAAGGATTACAAGATGGTGATTTGGTTTTGTCTTTAGGGGCTGGCGATATTAATAAGCTTATGTTAGGAGTGATTGATGAGTTTAAAAAGAGCCGAGTTAACTAAAATAACCGAGTTAAAAGATTATACTACTATTAAGATTGGAGGCAGGGCTAGTTCCTTTTTTTTAGTTAATAGTCTGCAACAGCTACGCAGGGCTTTGTCTGAATCGGATTCTTATTATATTTTAGGCAAAGGATCTAATTTACTAATTGCCGATACTTTGATTGAGAAGCCGATAATAAAACTAGGTCAGGAGTTTAATTATATAAAGAAAAGATCTGATTCTATAGTAGAGGTAGGGGCAGCGACTAGTTTAGCTTGTTTAATGAATTATTGTCTTAGAAATGACCTTTCGGGTTTAGAGAATTTAGTCGGTATCCCGGCAACAATCGGGGGCCTTTTGGCCATGAATGCATCTAGCTACGGAGAGGAAATTTCTTCCAAGGTTTTAGAAGTTTGCCTTGTTGATGTTCAAGGAAATATTCGTAAGCTAAAAAGACAAGATTTAATTGTTGGCTATCGATATTCGGCAATAGCAAATTCTATTATTATTTGGGTTAGGTTTAGCCTATCGAAATCAAAAGGTTTAAAGCAGCGACTAAGCTGTTTTATCCAGGAAAGATTAAATTCGCAGGATTTTAGTTTGCCTAGTTGTGGATGTATTTTTAAGAACCCGGAAGGTGAGTCGGCTGGCCTGCTTATCGAAGCTTGTGGGTTAAAAGGAGTTCAAGAGGGCGGGGCTCAGATTTCTTCTAAACATGCTAATTTTATTGTCAATCTAGGCGGAGCCAGCTATAGAGATGTTGATTATTTAATTCAGAAAATTAAGAGTGAGGTTTGCAATAAATATAGTATAATTTTAGATGAAGAGATAAAACGATGGAGCTAAATTAATCGATAGATTTAAACTAATCTATGAGTAATCTAAAAGATGTTAAGATTGGAGTTCTCGGGGGAGGCGTTTCCCCAGAGAGAGAAATTTCACTTATTTCGGCCAAGGCGGCGTTTGAAGCTTTGGAAAGAAATAACCTTAAGCCAACCTTTATCGATATCAACACTTCTCAAAGAGAAGAGGTTAGGGGGCTGCTTAGTGGCAAAGAGTTAGATCTTGCCTTTATAGCCTTGCATGGAGAGTTTGGTGAAGATGGGGGGATTCAGAGAGTAGTTGAAAGTTTGAATATACCCTATACTGGTTCAGATCCCGAGGCTAGCGCCTTAGCTATGAACAAGGCTTTGTCAAAGCACAGTTTTCAAAAAGCCGGCATTCTTACTCCAGAATTTCATATTTGTTGTGATCGAAGTAGGGTCCCCGCTGATTTAACCTATCCTTTGGTAGTTAAACCATATCGTTCCGGATCCAGTTTAGGTGTATCTATCGTTAGGAGCCAGAATGAACTCGACGCTGCAGTTGATTTAGCCTTTTCACATCAGGATATAATTTTGATTGAAGATTATATTGAGGGGCGTGAATTAACGGTGGGTATTCTTGATGATCAGGCTTTGGGCGTAGTCGAGATAGTTCCGAGTAGTGGTTATTATGATTTTAATGCAAAATATTCTGATGATTTAACTGAATTTATTGCGCCAGCTGCGATTCCTGATGGTATTTATCAGGATATCCAGGCGATTAGCTTAGCAGCCCACAAAGTTTTAGGCTGTCGGCATTTTTCACGGGTTGATTTACGTCTCGATAAAGAAATGAGAGCGCACGTTTTGGAGGTTAATTCCATACCGGGACTTACCTCTCACAGTCTTCTACCGCTTTCAGCCAAGGTAGCGCAGATAGAATTTGATCAGTTAATTCTAAAAATGAGCGAGCTAGCCTTAAAAGATCGAGTATTTATAGTCTAGGTATTTATTAATAAAAACTGTTTTTGATATTTTTAATGTGAGAAGCTTAACTAAATTATTTAAGGAGATTGTGCATGGGGAGTAGAAGACGTAAAAAGTTTAAACAGTTAAAGAAATTTAAAATTAAACTGAATCCGGTTGCAATTTGGACTGGATCTTTTCTACTTATTTTTTTAGCTTTATTTGGCAGCTTGGGCTACGCCGTCTATACTTCAAGTATTTTTAAAGTCGGATCAGAGACTGTTCAGTCCAACCTAAAATTGAGTCAAGAAGTTAGAGCTAAGGTGGAGGGTGAGTCATTATTTGCTTTAAATATACAGCAGATAGTTAATTATATTTTAAAAGAGAATCCGGAATATAAAGCAGTGACCATTCTAAAAAAATTTCCTTCAACGCTTATAGTTAATATAGATAAACGAATAGCTTATGCTCAGATAAAAGGAAGAAGGTTTTTCCCTTTAGATGAAGAAGGTATTCTTATTGATGAGGGGTCTTTTCAGCCTTTCGAAAATTTAATTGTTGTCGAGATTGGTAAAGATCCTCGGACCTTTAGCAAGGGCTATAAGTTACGTAGTAAAAATCTTGATTATGCCTTTGAGCTTATTTCTAGTTTGAAAAGGAGTAATATTTTTAATTCTCTGAGAGTGGAGTCGATTAATGCTACTCAACCGGAAGCACTTTATTTTATAGTTAATTTAGGGGGCGCTTTAAAGGAATCGGGGGGATTAGATAAAAAAATAAAGGTAATTGTTGGAAAAAATGATTTTTCGAGAAAATTAGCCCGTTTTGAGAGTGTAGTTAATATAAAATTTAAAGATAAATTGGACCTTATCCAATACGTTGATCTACGTTACAAGGAAGTCTACGTTGGATTTAATCGTTAAAATTTAATTTTATCTATTTTAAGTATGAAGGGAGCTTGCGCAATTGCGATAGACGATGGTAAGGTGTTTTTTTCTTTTGGCCTTTTAAAAAAACCTGCCTTTTTATTTATTGAGGAATTTTCAATAACTATTTCTCAAAAATCAGCCGATTTATTTAGTTCGATTAAAGATAATGCCGAGATGATAAATCGGACAATTGATAATGTGGCCAAGCGTCATAACTTAAAAATAGATAAAGTTTTCCTTGAGCTGCCTCAAAGCTTTATTAATACAAAGATTGTGACGGATATAGTGCCTTTGCGGGGCAAGCGGAAAGTTTCTTTTTCTGATATAAAGCTTATCAAAAAATATCTTGAGGATAAATTTCTTGATTGGGATGATTACTGTATTCATAATATTGGGCTTCAGTTTACGACTAGAGGCGCAACTTATCAGGAGCCTCCTTATGGTGTTTGGGCTAAAAAATTAGCAGTTAAATCTTTGTTGGTGAGCATAAAAGATAAGGTTTATAAGGAACTTGAAGATATCTTTGATAATTTTGGTAGACAGTTCCTTGGTCTGGTTTCTTCAATGGTAAGCACATATGCTAATGTTTTTACTAAGCCGGATAAACCACAAGTTGTTATGTATTGTGGCTATCAGCAAAGCAGCTTTGTAGTTCGTAAAAAGGGGGATTTTGTTTTTTCGGAAGAGGTCAATTTTAACTTAAAATCTTTAATCGATAAATTAGCAAAAAGATTTTTTCTTGATTTTGCTTTAGCCGAAGAATTATTCGAGCGTTACATTTCTTTCAAAGAGATACCTTACTTTAAGGAAATAACCATAAAGAAGGGGACGGGCTATGCCAATTTAAGCATCCAGACTATGAATTTATTTATGAAGGACTATATTAAGAGTGAGGTTGAGAATCTTTTCCAGTTAATAAATTTGCATACTGATGGCGAAGAGTTTATTTTTTCATTTTTAGGCCAGTTAGGAAATAAAGATGGTTTTTATAAGTTCCTTAGGGGGTGCGTTTCTTGTGAGCTGGCAACTAGCCTAGAGCGTTCGGTCCAGTCAACATCTTTCGGGTGTTTGCGGTATGGTTTGTCGCCATTTTTAGAGTTGGATTATAGAAAAAATAAGTCTTTTTTACAACGCGCGGTTAGTATTTATCGAGAGTATTTTTAGTCTTCCTTGAGGATGTGTTTGCACTATGGATAAACAAAAACAATACGAATCATTTTTGAAAAGCCTACGTGTAGCGCTCACTAATGTCTCTATTTATTTTAAAGACCATCCGATTTTTGTAAAATCTACTCAGGATTTAAAAAGAAAAATAGTTGATCTTTTCCAGTTTACGAGTCCCTTGGAGGTTGAAATCACTTATAATTCTTTATCTTGTAATGGAGAGCAACTCAAAATTTCGGATTTAGTTGAAAATGTGCGTAATTTTCTACATCAACGTAAGGTAAAGAGAATTAAAATTGAGAAAGGGGTTTCGGTTGAGGATCTGACTATTTTTCTTCAGAAAGTCAGCCTATCCCCTAAAGATATTGTACTGAATGGCGGTTTAAAGGTAATCCTCGATCAGGAGAAAATGCAGAATATTGATGTAGAGGATTTAGATTATTCAAACCTTTTGGTGGACGAAAGTCTAGAGTATAAGTATAGCTGGTTTTATCTTTTGAGGAAAGGGTTAAAAAATAATGATACTGCCAAGTTGCAACTTTTAGCGGATACTTTTGAAAAAATGTTAACTCAATTTGATATTGGGGATCCAGTTGACCTGAAAGAGCTGGAGCTAATCGTCGGTGATTTTTTTAAGTATTTGCGGCAAAATGATAAAAATAGATTCTTGGGGTGTCTCGGCGCTTTTGTGAAACTAATTTTGGAATCACCCCAGGCGGTGAATTTAGACGTTAGCAAGATTAAGGAAACTATCATTGACTTAGAGCCGGATGATTTAGCGTCAATTATATTTTCTAAATTAGAAAGCGTTAAGAATTTTGACTCATTAAATTTTAATATATTCTCCAAGCTGGTTAAGCGCGAAAATCATGAAAAAATAGCGAATTCTTTAGCTAAAAAGCTTGAACAAGAAAGATGGATTAAGGATAACCCGCAGGCCATCGAGAAGATTAAAAGTATTTTTTCTTTACCTGAAGATTCTTATATATCAGAAGTTTACCAGCACAGCCTTTCTTCAATTTTATCAACTATTTCTCTGGGGGACGGAAGTTCTTTTGACCGTAAACACTTAAAAAGTAACTATCGGCTTATGCTTTTAGATTTATTGAGGCTCGAGACTGAGCATGAGCGGCTTGATATAGTTATCGATCGAA
Organism: Candidatus Omnitrophota bacterium; assembly: GCA_021735655.1. Classification (NCBI taxonomy): domain Bacteria; kingdom Pseudomonadati; phylum Candidatus Omnitrophota; species Candidatus Omnitrophota bacterium. Next base: position 46,089 of record JAIPGM010000011.1, read on the forward strand.
TCTTAGCAGAACTCTCGGATTGTTTTCATAATAAGGATAGAGATTATGTTGATAAATTTATTGATGTTTTTCAGAGCCGTCGGGGCAACGACAGAGATTCGGCTTTTTTTCCCAGCGAGATCGATCAGCGAATAAGTGATTTTATTGAGGATGTGGTTTTTTCAAGTGGAGTAACTTTTGATTTCGCGAGACTCATTTCAATTATGCAAAAAAGTACTCGGGATTATCAATTTTATCTAAATAAGATTTTTAAAGAGCAGCCACCTAATAAATATGCTTTTCAGATATTTTTTAAGTTTTTTTCTAAAGAAACGAGTCGCTTTTGCCAGCAGGTTAAGCTTAACAGTAGTAATGTTAAGCTTAACAAAGTCATTGTTGAGAGATTAAAAAGCATTAATCCCCAAATAGCTTTAATAGTTTTTAAACGCATTTTTGCTTTTTCAAATAAGTTTATAAAACTAGATATTCTTAAAACGATACAGGAGTTAAAACTTTACGATGAAGCATTTTTATTTTTAATTTTGAGCACTGAAAAGGCTATTCTTCGCAAGCAGGCTTTTTTGGTTTTAGTAGAACATCGTTCAGCGCGAGTTAAGCTGGCCCGTGAACTTTTGTCACTTGATAATTCTTTTGGTATACAGACGAGACTTCTTAAGGAGAATATGAGGCTTATCGACGAAAAATATTTTCCCGAGGCTAAAAAGTATCTGGTTGTTATAACTCAATATAAATTCTTTTGGAACCGGGCTGTCAGAAGAAAGGCTAATGCTATTTTAACTAAATATGGAAATTAATATAATCGAGAAATTTTTACGTGAGTTTATCTCGACCTGGCAAGTTGCAAAGATTTACGGGATTGAACATCCACGATTTTTGAGCTCTTTAGACGTAGTGTTCGATAATTTAGAGCCAATACTTATTGCGAAAAAAGAATTAATTATTGGGGTGGTTGGATCGGAATTTGCCTGCGGTGAAGATATCTTTTTTGAACTTAGCCAAAAATCAGGTTTAGCAATTGCTCAGTTAAAAGAAAAAGGCATTGAAAGAATTATTTTCCAAAAAGGTGTAGACAAAGAAGAGGTTTCCCAGTTCATATCGCTCTTGGTGGTTCCGCAAACTCAAATTGAGGGTGAATTCAAAGATTACTTATCGGTTATTGGCATAAAAAATATTAGAGTGGGCAAGATTATTGAGTCGGATTTAGGTCCGGTTGATAAAGATGGATCGAATTTTGATAAAATTGATAAGTATAAAGATTGCTTAGATAAGGTATCTAAATCTTTGGATTCTTTAATTGATGAGGATAAGGTTGATTTTTTAAAGGTTAAATTTGTTACTAATGCGATTATGGACAACTTATCGGATAGTTATCAGATATTTTTATCGCTTTCGGAAGTAAAAAATTATGATAGTGCAACTTTCGTGCATCTTTTAAACGTAAGTGTACTTTCGATTTATTTTTCACATAAATTAGGTTTGGGCCGTGATGATTGTCTTGATATAGGAGTTTCAGCTCTTTTGCATGATATCGGAAAGCTTTCTATTTCTCGAAAAATAATTCAAAAGTCAGGCAAACTAAAGGATGAGGAGTTTACCAAGATTAAAAGCCATACAATTTTAGGGGCAGAGATTCTTTTGCATCATTCTGATAAGTTAGGGGTTTTACCGGCAATCGTTGCCTTTGAGCACCACTTGGGGTGGGATAGCAAGGGGTATCCTAAGATTAGTTTTTCTCGGAGGCCGCATTTAGCCTCTTCGATTGTCCATATTTGTGATGAGTATGATGCCCTTACTCAACGCCGTTCTTATAAGAGAGATTATCCGCCAGAGATAGTTTATCAAATAATGAATAAGCAGAAAGGGGCTAAATTTTCTCCGAAATTGCTGGATAAGTTTTTTAAAATACTAGGTCTTTGGCCAAAAGGAAGTATCGTGCGTTTGAGCGATTCCAGAATAGCTGTGGTGCGTCAGCCGAATGAGGAGGATATCTATCGACCCCAAGTTGAGATTGTTTCTGATTCGGCCGGAGAGATGGTCGATTTATCAAGTAATCCTGAGATTGGGATACGTCACGCCCTTAATCCTTTGACTGAGGGCAAACAGTATCTTAGATTTATATAATAAGGGTAATTTTGTTTTGGCAAAAATATTTACCCGTTAAAGTAATTATGGTATTATTTATTGATGAAAAGAGTTAGCGTTTTACATATTTCTGAGTTTGGTGGTCACAGTAAAGCTGCCCAAAATATCAAGGAAGCCTTTCTTTTCAAAGACCCCCGGATAGACGTTGTAACTTTAAACGGCTTAGGTCATTTTTATCCGCGAGGAGAGAAAGTGGTCGACTTTGCCTATATGATGACCATAAAACACTTTCCTTCTGTTTGGGGTAAGGCCTATGATCGCAAGAAAGTCATAAAAGCTTTAACCCCTTATCGTAAAATTGTTCACAAAATAACCTTTGGTAAGTTAAACCGTTTGATAAATGAGTCTCGGCCGGATTGTTTTGTTGCTACCCAGGCTTTTCCTTGCGGTTTAATTGCTGATTTTAAAAAGAGTAAGGGTTTAAAAATACCCTTAGTTGCCATTGTCACCGATTATCATCCGCATCGTTTTTGGGTTCATCCTCATGTTGATCGTTATGTTGTAGCTTGTCAAGAAGCACGGAAAGTTTTAATTGGCCAAGGTGTTGTTCCTGAAAAAATAAAGGTATTAGGGATACCAATCTCGGTTAAGTTTTTAGGTAGTTATCCTAAGGAAGAGATTGCTGATGAGTTAGGGTTTGTAAAAAATTTACCTTCATTATTGATTATGGGCGGAGGCCTAGGTTTAGGTCCAATACAGTTTATTGCTCAGGAGCTGGATGCTTTAAGTCATGATTTTCAGATTATAGTCATCTGCGGTAAGAATAAGAAACTTTACGAATGGTTCTCGAAGAACAAAGGACTTTTCAAGAAGCCAATTTTTACCTTTGGCTATACCCATAAGATATACAAAATAATGGATTTTTCAGATATTATTATTACCAAAGGCGGTGGGATAACTATTTCTGAAAGTTTAGCTAAAGGATTATGTATTATTGTTACTAATCCGATACCCGGTCAAGAAGAGAGAAATGTTAACTATTTAAATAACGTTCAGGCAATAACTAAGGCCGATAAGGCAGAGGAGGTTGCTGGAGTTGTCGGCAGGTTCTTTAGTAATCCCAAAGATATGTATCGTTTTCGAGAGCGGGCAAAAGAATATTCGTTTATTGATTCTTCTTTGAGGATAGTTGATTTAATTTTGGAGCTAATCAGTTAATGTATTATCTTTTTGTTTTCGGAAGCCTGCTAGCCTCAATTTTTCCCCGGAATATTTGTTATTTGTTTGCTAAAATAGTGGCCTTATCTAATTTTTATCTATTCGTTAAAGATAAACGAAATATAGATTATAATTTGGGGGCCATCGTTTTTGATCCGAAAGAGAGAAGAAGGCAAGTTAAAAACGTATTCATAAATTTTTCTTACTATTTAGCTGATTTTTTCCGCTACCCTAAGTTAAATGAAGCCTTTATAAAAAAATACGTAAAAGTTATCGGTTTAGATAATTTAGGTTCGGTTATTGATCAACATAAGGGGGTAATAGCCCTTACTGCTCATTTAGGAAATTATGAGTTGGCCGGAGCCGTGATTTCGCTTCTAGGGTATCCGGTCTCTGCGGTTGCTCTTCCCCATAAAGATAAACGGATAAATAATTTTTTTGATCATCGGCGTAATATGGTAGGGATGCAAGTAATTTCTACTGGTAGTGCTGTGCGCGGTTGCTTCTCAGCGCTTAAAACTGGAAGGGTATTAGGTCTCTTGGGTGATAAAGATTTTTCTGGGGGTGGTTTAAAGCTCGAGATGTTTTCTCGTCAGGCTAAACTTCCTCGCGGGGCTGCTTTTTTTGCTTTAAAAACCAATACTCCGATTGTGCCGGTATTTTTCGTTAGAGTCGATAAGTATTTTTATCATCTTATAATTGACAAGCCGATTTTTTTAAATAAAGATACTGAAAGTGATGAAGTAACTATAATTAATAAATATATAGCTGTTTTAGAAAAGTACCTAAAACAGTATCCGGGTCAGTGGTACATGTTTGATCGATACTGGCTGGATTAAGAAAATCTTAAAAATAAAAGTTAGAAGAAATTAGTTGGGCGATGAAGATTTGGGTTGTTATTCCGGCTTACAATGAGGTTTTGAGTTTAGAGTCGCTTCTTAATCGGCTGGGCGATAAAAATTTATCTATACTTGTAATTGATGATGGTTCGATTGACGCAACCTATAAGGTAGCTAAGGCTAAAGCCGATGTCGCCATCAAAAATGAGAAAAATCTTGGGAAAGGATTAGCTTTGAATAAGGCTATTTCTTATCTTTTTGATCATCAAGAGTTTGACTATCTTATTTTCATGGATGCCGACGGCCAGCACAGTCCGGAGGACATAGACAAGTTTTTCGAAGAAGCCGAGAAGGGTAGTTCTTTCGTCATCGGCAATCGAATGGTTGAACCTTTGGGTATGCCCTACAATCGGGTCGTTACCAATAAGTTTATGTCCTGGCTTATTTCAAAGATAATTGGTCAGCAGGTTCCCGATAGCCAGTGTGGCTTTCGAATGATCAAACGTCAGGTTTTAGAGAAGATAGCTATTAAGACTAAAAAGTTTGAAATAGAATCAGAAATCTTAATTAAGGCGGCGAAACTGGGCTTTGATATAAAAAGCATGCCGATAAAAACTATCTATTTTAAGAACCCGCATAGTAAAATTCGCCCTTTTAGGGATGCGATAAGATTTATAACCTTTATAGCTAAGGTAGATAAGTGAAGCAAACCAACTTTAGCAAAATGAGAGAGCGGATGGTTTCTGAACAGATAAGCAGCCGCGGTATTGTTGATAAAAGAATTCTTAATATTTTTAGGTCTGTGCCTCGGCATGAATTTATCCCCAAAGAGCAGCTACTTAGTGCCTATAGTGATTGTCCACTTTCAATTGGATACGGCCAGACAATTTCTCAGCCTTATATGGTTGCTGCAATGACTAAAGAGTTACAGCTTAAATCGGAAATGACTGTTTTGGAAGTAGGAACCGGCAGTGGTTATCAAACCGCTATACTTTGTGCACTCAGAGCGCGAGTCTATAGTATTGAGCGGATTAAGCAATTGGCTGATCAGGCTAAAGCGGTTTTAGATAGTCTAGATTATCGGGCAGAGGTGAAGATGGCTGATGGGACGCTTGGCTGGGAAGAGTACGCCCCTTATGATCGGATTATTATTACTGCCGCAGCTAGTTCTATACCAGAGCCTTTAGTCAAACAGCTCAAGATAGGCGGAAGGCTTGTTGTTCCGGTTGGCGGTCAATCTCGCCAAGAGCTTACGGTTTTAGATAAGATTTCAGATAAAGAAGTTAAAACCGAAAATATTTTTAGTTGTGTTTTTGTTCCTCTAATCGGTAAATACGGATATGAAAACTAAAGTTTTTGCATTTTTAACGGCACTATTTTCTAAAAAACTACTAATTGTTTTAGTGGCCGCGCTTCCTATTTTTGAGTTAAGATTAGCCATACCTTTAGGGATAATTAAATTTAATCTGCCGTTACTGGAGGTGTATTTTTTATCTTTAATTGGCAATCTAATTCCGATAGTGCCTTTGCTTTTATTGTTTAAGTATTTCTTTCATCATTTGGAAAATATAAAATTTATCGGTAAGTTTTTTAGTTGGTGGTTTAGGCGAGTTGAGCAGAAGTCAAAAATAGTCGATAAGTGGGGATTTTGGGGTTTAGTTTTATTTGTTTCTATTCCGTTACCAATAACCGGAGCTTGGACTGGAACGGTTGCCGCTACTTTGTTTGAAATGAAAACAAAAAAGGCGGCTTTGGCGATTGCTATCGGAGTAGCTTTAGCCGGATTGATAGTGACGGTTTTAAGTTTACTTTGTGCGGATTCAGTAAGAGGTTGGCTGACATTTATTTAAGGAGTTAAGTTATTATGGAAAGAGTCTATTTAACTAGAGGTGGGTATGAAAAGTTGATTCAAGAGTTAGAGTATTTAAAAAAAATAAAACGAAAGGAAATTACCAAATCAATAGCCCATGCTCGTTCTTTGGGTGATTTGAAGGAAAATGCCGAATACCATGCAGCAAAAGAGGCAATGTCTTATAATGAAAAACGGGTTTCTGAGCTTGAAGATAAACTTAGCCGAGTTGAAATCATCGACGAGAACAGCGTAGCTTCCGATGCTGCTTATATCGGTTCAAAGGTTAAACTGGTTGATTTGGATACTGACCAGGAAGTTGAATATACCCTGGTTGGCCAAGACGAGGCTGACCCAATAAATGATTTAATTTCAGTAGTTTCTCCAGTAGGTAAAGCTATCCTTGGACATAAGAAAGGTGATGCTATCGAGATAAATGTACCGGCCGGAAAATTAAGTTATCGAGTAGTCGAAATATCCCGCTGATTTTTAACCTTTTTGTTAATGAAGATGAAAAAAAATTTAAGCAAACCAGAGTTGGTCGCCCCAGCTGGAAATTGGAGTGCTTTAAAGAGTGCTGTTAATTCTGGTGCCGACAGCGTTTATTTTGGCGTAAAAGGTCTTAACATGCGCAATTTGGCTTCAAACTTTGATCTAAGTGAAATCAAAAAACTGGTTAGTGTCCTGCATAAGAGTAAAAAACGTGCTTACCTGGCCCTGAATGTAATTATTTATAATAAAGAAATAAACAAGGTAAAGAAGATCTTAACTGAGGCCAAGAAAGGTAAGGTTGACGGAGTTATCCTTTGGGATATGGCGGTTTTTAAATTAGCTAAGGAATTAGATTTACCAATCCATTTATCTACCCAGGCCAGTGTTTCCAATTTTTTGGCTTTAAAAAATTATAGTGCTCAAGGTGTAAAAAGAGTGGTTTTGGCCAGAGAGTGTCGTCTCTCAGAGATTAAGGCTATTGCCAGTGAAATAAAGAAACAAGCCATTAATTGTAAAATTGAAGCTTTCGTTCATGGGGCGATGTGCATTAGTGTTTCCGGAAGGTGTTTTTTGTCGGAATACTCATTTTCTAAATCAGCTAACCGAGGTGAATGTCTTCAGCCTTGTCGAAGAAAGTTTTTAATCACCGACAGTGACGATGAGTCACAGTATATTTTAGGTAAGGATTATTTATTGAGCCCAAAAGATTTATGCACCATAGATTTTATTGATCAGTTGATTGAATCTGGCATAAGTGCTTTTAAGATAGAAGGCAGAATTAGATCTTCAGAGTATGTTTCAGTAGTAACTTCGGTTTATCGAAGAGCCATAGATGCTTATTTTTTCGGTTGTTTAACTAAAAAGTTAAAAGCCGAGCTAAAGAAAGAGTTGGCCACTGTATATAATCGGGGGTTTTCCAGCGGATTCTATTTTGGTAAACCTAAAGACTCGACTAGCCGAAATTTAGATAGTAGCTATGAAAAGGTTTATGTTGGAGAAGTTATAAAGTTTTATAAGAAAATAGGTGTAGCTGAGATTTGGGTGAGAGACCATGATCTAAAAAAAGGCGACCGAATTCTTTGCGTTGGCAAAGCTACCCCAGCTTCCTTTGCTATGGTTAGCGATATTCAGATAAATCATGCTTTTGTTGACCAATTAAAAAGGGGCGAAAAAGGTGGCTTAAAAGTCCCATTTACCTTAAAGCGAAACGATAAGGTTTTTATTTGGCGGAAGAAGTAGAAATGCCCCTAAAGGCAAATTTTTTAGTAGATTGGTTGAGAAAATAAAAACAAGCATTAACGATGAGTTTAAATAAATGGGATTATTTTTGGTCTGAGTATATGGTTTGGACACTTCGTTTAATCTGCTATTTTTCTGATTATCATTTTTATGCCTATACCAAGAATAGATTTTTTTCAAACAACCTATTTATTTTTGACGTTATTATTTGGATTTATAGTATTTTTTGTTTGTCAATAATTGAAAAAACAGTTAATAAAAAATACAATCCTAAATATGAAAATTTAAAGCTTACAAACGAAGAGTTGGCTTACAGGGTAGGAAGAGAAAGAATTCTCTTTAGTTGTTTTATCTTTTGCGGAATTAATTTTTTACTTGGGATGGCAATTTCTTTGATTTCTAGTGGGGTTGTAGATCAAAGTATATTTTGGGGTGTTTTTAGCTTAATTGGCTCAATAGTGGCAGTATTCCTTGGAATCATATTCCTCGTTGCCAGAGATGTTAAGACTAATAAGAAAATGCCAATTTTGTATCCTTTTGGCATCTTTGTTTTTTCATTACCCACAGTGTATATTATTATAATGATGTGGTCAGTGTTTTTTCTAAGATAAGAACTAACTAGTTGACTTTTAGACTAGTTGCAATAAAATAAGCAAAAGGATTTAAAGCAAAGTAAGCTTTACTCTATAAATTTGGCGATCAACGATGATGGCCTATCCTTATTGATTGTGAGGATAGGCTTTTTTATTTATCTTTGTTGATGAAAGGTTAAAGTAATTGACATAATATTGAGGTTTATTATAATGGCTTAAATCATTGTCATGGATATTTTGCAAGACAAAGTAGTTAAATTAAAGAAGAAGAAGAAAGCGGTAATCTTGGCGCATAATTACCAGATTTCGGCGGTTCAAGATATTGCTGATTTTATCGGCGATTCTTTAGAATTATCCAAGATTTCACGTGATCTTAAAGAGAAGTTAATTGTTTTCTGCGGAGTGAGGTTCATGGCTGAGACGGCTAAGATACTTTCACCTCAGAAAAAAGTAATCTTGCCGATTCTTGATGCTGGTTGTCCTTTGGCGGATATGATAACTACTGCTGATTTAATCGCGCTTAAAACCCGATATCCTGAGGCTTGGGTTGTTAGCTACGTGAATAGTTCTGCTGAGATAAAGGCTTTGAGTGATGTTTGTTGTACATCAGCCAATGCTATTACCGTAGTAAAAAATGTTCCAACTAAACAGGTAATTTTTGTTCCTGACAAAAATTTAGGTTGGTGGGTTGCTAAGAATGTTTCCGGTAAGGAAATTATTCTTTGGCCTGGGCATTGTCTGGTTCATGAGTATTTTACAAAAGAAGATGTAACAAAATCAAAAGAGCTTCACCCTGAGGCAGAGATTATGGTTCACCCTGAGTGTCGTCGGGAAGTTATTGAGGCTGTTGATCAGGTTCTTTCTACGGCCGGGATGTCTAAGGCGGTTAAAAATTCAGATAAGAAAGAGTTTATTATTGGTACTGAGGAGGGTTTAGTTTACCGTTTAAAAAAAGAAAATCCTAACAAAACATTTTACTCCTTAGGCAGCCCTAAGGTTTGTATGAATATGAAAAAAACAACCCTTGATGATGTTTATCGATCTTTAGACAATTTAAAGTATGATATAGAGTTAGATCCTGCTATCATGAGTAAGGCACGCCTGGCTTTAGAGCGAATGGTGAGTTACGTTTAGAATTCATTAATTTGCTTGTCGGATCTTTATTTAATATGGCAAAAAAACGAATAGCGGTGGGGTTAAGTGGTGGAATTGATTCTACGGTAGCTGCTTATCTTCTTAAACGAAAGGGCTTTGAAGTATTAGGATTTACACTTAAATTTTACCCACAAGAAAATCGTTGTTGTGATTTAGATAGCTTAGATCAGGCTAAGCGGCTTTGTCATTTTTTAGATATTCCGCATTACGTGCTAGACGTTGGCGATTCATTTCGGACAAAGGTCATAGATTATTTTAGTGAAAGTTATTTAAAAGGGCAAACCCCCAACCCTTGTGCTTATTGCAATCGTTTTATCAAGTTCGGTATTTTCTTTGAGAAAGTAAAGTCTTTCGGGGCTGATTATCTAGCTACCGGTCATTACACTGGTTTAGTTAAAAAAAGAGGTACTTATCTTTTTAGAAAGGCTAAAGATTTAAAGAAGTCGCAAGAGTATTTTCTTTCTTTGGTTAGGCCGGACATTTTAAAGTTTTTGATATTTCCTTTGACTAATTACACTAAGCCACAGGTAGAAAAAATCGCTAAAGATAAAAAGCTTCTTTTTAAGCAAAGAAAGGAAAGCCAAGATGTCTGCTTTGTTAAGGATAAGCAATATCCGCAGTTTATTGAAGAGAATCTTAAGTCACCGGCTAGTTATGCTGGTAATATTGTAGATCAAAACGGAGATGTTTTAGGAAAACATAAGGGTATATATTATTATACCTATGGTCAAAGGAGTGGCTTGGGGGTTGCCCACAAGCACCCGCTTTATGTAACTGCCATAGACAGCCAGAGTAAAAACGTAATTGTCGGGAATAGGGACAGTCTTTGCCAGAGTGAGTTTTTAGTTCATTCGGTTAATTGGTTTACTGACCCAGGCAAGAGAAAGGTTAAGGTTAAAGTACGCTATAATGCTCAAGAAGTACCTTGTAGCTTAGATTTGACAGGGAATCGGGTTAAGGTTAGGCTTGTCAACAAAATAGACTCAATAGCTCCCGGCCAAGTAGCGGCCTTCTATTATAAGGATTTACTCCTGGGAGCTGGGATAATCGTAAAAGCATAGACGGTAATTCTAGTATTGTGGTATAATGTTTAAAACAAAAGGAGATGATACGATAATTGTTCAATGATAGTTGGTGAAAACTCTGGATTATCAGTAGAATAAATAGATAGTCACAGAGTAGATAGGTTATAGGTTGTATTGTTTTTCTGGGGCTTAATTGACCCCGTAAAGGAGA
>JAIPGM010000012.1 GCA_021735655.1 Candidatus Omnitrophota bacterium
GGTATTTGAAGATTTTAGTAATTTTAAATTACAATCTGATAAAAAAGTTTACCATTTATCTCCAGCCTAATGTAGGGCTTGCGATAAATGGCTTGATATTTTGAGAGTAGAATATACTGGACAATTAACATAGGAGGAATTATGTGGAGTTTAATTTCAAAAACTGGTTCTTTGGTCTGGTTGATGGTGCCAATATTTTTGTGTTCTATTTTTTCTTTAGCGATAACATTAGAGCGGTTATTTTTTTATCTGAGCATTAGAATTAATGTTGTAGACATTGTTTCACAAATATTAGAGCTAGTGCGTAAAAATAAAATAACTGAGGCTATAGATATTTGCGAAAAGTCACCTTTTTATGTTACTAATATTTTGAAGTCTGGGCTCACTCATTATGAAGAGGCTAAAGGTGTTATTCGGGAGGCAATGGAGAACGCTTCTCTTTATGAAATACCCAAGTTGGAAAAAGGTTTGAATTTTTTAAGCACAATAGCACACGTTACACCATTGTTAGGCCTTTTGGGTACAGTGGTTGGCTTGGTGCAGTGTTTTTATGTAATTGAACAGAAAACTTCTAGCGTTGGTATGGTTAACCCTTCTGATCTAGCTAACGGAATCTGGATAGCTCTATTAACCACTGTGGCCGGATTATTGGTAGCGATCCCAAGTTATATTATGTATAACTATTTCATTCATAAGGTTAATTCAGCAACTTTGGAATCCGAGCGGGCCGCTACAGAACTTCTTGAAGTTCTTCCTCAAAGCAGGTATAGCGATGAAGTTTAAAAAACGCGCCCGTGTAGAGGCGGGGTTACGTCAAATTGATATAGTTCCCTTGATTGATTGTGTTTTTCTTCTGTTGATATTTTTCATGTTAACATCAAATTTTGTTGTGATTCCTGGAGTTAATGTGAACCTTCCTAAGGTTTTAACTTCCGAATCAGTCGACGGTAGAACTCTAACGATTACCATTTCTAGCGAGGATATTATTTATTTAAAAGATAAGCCCTATAGTCTTCGTGATGTTGAGGATTTCATTAAGGAGGAGAAAATTAGTTCTATTTTTATTAAAGCCGATCGAGACGCAAGTTTTGGGATATTCACAAAGATTTATGATATTTGCAAGAGGCTGAGTATAGTAAAGATTAGCTACGCAACTACCTATGATGACTAGATGATGCCTGCTTTACATCCTCGATTTTAACCTCACTCGGTTTTAAAATAATTACTATGTCAGTAAAAATTATATCTTTTGGGAAAAGACATTTTGTATCGTTGTTCGTATCTATTTCTCTTTTTTTGCATTTTATTTTTGTTTTTTGGTGTTCATTTTATATAGAAACCGCCCCTAGTCCCTCAGTTTATGCCTGGACGAATATTATTGGAAAGAAGGATTTATTTTTTGAGAAAAAGTTAATTCAATTTCCAGAAAAAGCCTTCTCTTCGGTGGATCCATTGCGTAGAGAGTATTTTTCAGCTTCTTTTTTAAACGAAGATTATTTCCAACGCAAACATAAAGAACAGATAGATATTTTGCCTTACGTTAGCAAAGTTTCCTTCGATGATGCTATTTTGAGTCAAAAGCGAAAGCAGTATGTCTACCTTTGGGAGAGGAACGCGGTTTTGTCTTCTTGGGAAGAGGAGGTCATTCCTTATCGAGTTTATGTTTCCAATCATGGACGGGTGATTTTTCTATATCCGGAAAAATTATCAGTTAATTCTTATGAAAATTTGAATTTTCAGGACTATATTCGGGAATCTACTCAATTTCTAGGGGATAAATTTTTCTGGACAAAATTAGAGGCAGTAGTAAAATAAATGAGTATTGGACTTGCGTTTTTTGCCGGGATATTACTTAGCGGCTCAGTGGTTGTAGCTTTTCTTTTGGAGTATTTTAACAACCGCAAGTTTGCTAAAATGCGAAAAAATACTAACCTCAAGCGGCAAAAATGCGAGGTCTGTGCAGAGGTTTATTTTGTTTCAATATTGTCTGAGTTTTGGCGTTGTCCACGTTGTGATAGTATAAATAAAGAAAAATGATTACTGAAATAGGAATTATAGCTGGTGAGATTTGGCATTTTCTAGATAAACATGGAATGGTTAGTCTTCATAAACTAATCGTTGGTATTGAAAAGCCAAAAGAATTAGTTTTAATGAGCTTGGGCTGGTTGGCCCGCGAAGGCCATGTTTTGGTAGAATTTAAAGACCCTGACTACGTAATCTCTTTGCGGGAAGAGAATAAATCCAGCAAAGCGGAGTAGTTTCTAATATTTTAAGTAGTTATCCCGCCATTTTTTACCCATTTATTTTTTAAAAGTAGTTTTGGTGCCAAATCGGTGGGGCCGTAGTTCAGTTGGGAGAACGCCTCGTTCGCAACGAGGAGGTCGGCGGTTCGACTCCGCTCGGCTCCATGGAAATAAACAATAAGTTAGGGAAATATGTCAAAGATAAGAATGTATATTGAGCCTGGTCAAATTGAAGAGTTTATTCAGTTGAAGAATAGGGATGCTGTCCATAAGTTAAAAGATGTCCTGAGGCTTAAAGAATCAGATTGTCTTTGTTTTTTTGACGGCCGCGGGAAGGAGTATGTTTATCATATTGAGGAATTGTCCAAGAAGTCAATCTTGCTGAAACAAGAAAAGTTGTTACGATCGGAGCCTCATCCGACCAAACAAGTAACCTTAGCTTTTCCTCTTGAGCGAGAGGAAAGGGTAGATTTTATTTTGCAGAAGTGTACTGAGCTGGGAGCCTTAAGGTTTATTCCCTTTGTTTGTCAGCGGAGCATCCAGAGAAAGCCATCAGCTAATAAACTGGCTAGATGGAAGAAAATAATTAACGAAGCTACTCGGCAGTCACAACGTTTATGGATTCCGAAGATAGAAGAAACTTTAGATTTTTTGGATCTAGCTAAAGTCAAGTCGGATTTAAAGCTGGTTGGAAATATTTCCGGTAAAACTATAAGTAGAAAGTTTGATAAAAAGATTAAAGATGTTTTAATAGCTATCGGTCCAGTCGGAGATTTTTCAGATCAAGAGTATCAAGAATTTAAGAGTCAAGGTTTTAGTTCGGTTAAACTTTCGGCGAACCTCTTGCGTACCGAAACCGCTGCTATGTTTTCGGTAGGGTTATTAAATAATTTTCTAGATGAAGGTTAAATTTTTTACTCTAGGTTGCAAGGTTAATCAGTATGAAACTCAAGGTTTAAAAGAGAAACTGTTTGAATTTGGATTTAGTGAAACCGACAAAAAAGCGGACCTTTATGTGATTAATACTTGCACGGTTACTCATCGGGCAGATTCAAAATCCCGCCAGGCAATTAAACAGGCCAAAAAAGAAAATCCTTTGGCAAAAATAGCGGTTTGCGGTTGTTTGCCGCAACTTAATCGAGCGGTAATAGAAAAAATAGGTGCTGATTATATCGTTTCTCAAGGCGATAAGCATCTTTTGCCGGAAATTATTAGCGGAGATTTATCTGGCCAGAAGTTAAAAACAGACAGTAATGATATATGGTCATTGAAGATAACTCATTTCAATAATCAACGTGCTTTTGTTAAAATTCAAGATGGTTGTAGTAATTTTTGCAGTTTTTGTAAAATACCTCATTTAAGGGGGCCATCGCGCAGCCGAGCGAAAAATCAAGTTATTGCCGAATGTTTAAGGATTTCCAAATTGCACAAGGAAATCGTTCTTTGCGGGGTTAATCTAAGTCTTTGGGGTCGTGATTTTAATCCAGCCACATCTTTAGCTGATTTGGTTGAAGAAATCTTAACGATTCCATCTTTGGGTAGGCTTCGTTTGAGTTCGCTTGAGTCGAAGTTTATCGATGAAAAGCTAATTTCACTTTTTAATAATCGAAAACTTTGTTCGCATGTGCATTTACCTTTTCAATACGGGGACGATCGAATACTTACTGAAATGAATAAAAAAGAAACCGTGGCCTTATATGAAGATAAAGTTTTTCAGCTAAGAGCGATAAAACCGCAAATTGGCTTAAGTTGCGATATTATAGTTGGCTTCCCGGGGGAAGACCAAGAGAGATTTGAAAATACAGTAGCATTTTTAAAGCGTCTTGAGCCGATGCGAATGCATATATTTAGTTTTTCACCCCGCGAGGGGACTAAATTTTCTAAACTAAGTTTAACCAATCAGAAAGAGACTAAGCTTCGGTTTGACGCCTTAAGAAAACTTGCTGATCAGTTTTCCTTTAAATATGCGCAGAAGTTTTTAGGAGAAGAGCTTGAAGTGGTTATCGAAGAAAAGAGTCGAGGTTTTGCTTGCGGATATACTGAAAATTATATTAAGGTTTATATAAAAGATGAAGTTTCTTTGGGGGATATTATTCGAGTGAGAATAGAGGAAATCAAAAATAATAAGGTTTTTGCCCATGCGTCTTAATCTTTATATTGCTAAATCCGGTATAGCTAGCCGGAGATCTGCCGATCAGTTAGTCTCCTCGGGCAAAGTCACAATAAATGATTGTCGAGTTGATAAACCATTTATTAAAGTCAGAGACAATGATCAAGTCAGGGTTTCTGGTGAGTTAATAAAATTAAAAGAGTATAGTTATCTTCTATTTAACAAACCTAAAGGTGTAACAACGACGCTTAGCGATAGGTTTGCTAACAAGACGGTAGTTGATTTTATTCCTAAAAAGTATCACGGGTTGTATCCAGTCGGCAGATTGGACAAGAATTCTCACGGCTTGCTTATCCTTACCAATGATGGCGATTTTTGCTATAAGCTAACTCATCCGAAATTTTCAGTAGAGAAAGAATATCTTATCAAGTTAAGAGGAGCATTAAAATTCCCTGATCGACAAAAAGCAAAGCAGGGTGTTAGAGACGCAGGCGATCTATTAAAAGTTAAGAAAATAATGATGCTAAGTAGAGATAAGGAAAATACTCTTTGTAAGGTTATAATCTCTGAAGGCAAGAAAAGGCATTTGAGAAGGTTATTTAAACAGTTGGGTTACCGGGTGCTAGATTTAAAGAGAGTAAGAGTGGGTGGCTTAGTTATCGGTAGTTTAAAGACAGGCAAATATAGAATATTGGCCGAAGCTGAGCTAGAAAAGGCATTGGCTGGGTGAGAAATAGCTTGAAAATTAACCTTAAGATGTTAGGATAAGTACCTATGACAGTTCCAATAACAGCAGTAATAATTAGTAAAAATGAGGCTGAGCGAATAAAGGATTGTCTTGAGTCAGTGGCTAGTTGGGCTCAGGAAATAATTTTAGTTGACGATGAAAGTAGTGACCAAACTCGTCAGATCGCCGCAAACTATACCGATAAGATACTGGTTCGTAAAATGGAGGTTGAAGGCAAACATCGTAATTGGGCTTATGCTCAGAGCTCAAATGATTGGGTTTTAAGTTTAGATGCTGACGAGCGTTTAACCCCCGAGCTTAAGGCTGAGATTGAGGTAGTTTTTGATCAGCTTACCGATGAGGTTGCTTTTACTATTCCTAGAAAGAACTTTCTTGGTGATTATTGGTTGCGTTGGGCCGGTCAGTACCCTTCAGCCCAGCTAAAACTTTTTAAAAAGAGTAAGTTTAAATGGGAGGAGGTTGAAGTCCATCCAAGAGCTTTTTTAAAAGGTAAAACTACGCCGCTTAAAGAACCACTTCTGCACTATACTTATCGTGATTTTGGGGATTTTTTAAAAAAATTAAATAACCAAACTACACTTGAGGCAAAAAAATGGTTTGATGTTTATAAAGCTGACCCTAAGAAAGCAAATTACAAAATGAACTTAACCCATGCTTTGTGGCGTTACAACGATCGTTTTTTTCGTGCTTATTTGAGAAAAAAGGGTTGGCGAGATGGTTTTAGGGGATTTATGGTTTCTTTTTTTGCAGCCTTGTATCAGATAATTTCTTATGCTAAATATTGGGAAATAAAGAATCGGTTTAATCAAAATAAATGAAACCAATAGTCTTTATTGATCGCGATGGCGTAATCAATGAATACCCCGGTCATGGAAATTACGTAACCAGCAAGCAGGAGTTTAGATTCATTCCCGGAAGCCTTGAAGCGATTCGTAAGTTTAGCGAAGAAGGATTTAAGCTTTACGTGGTTTCTAATCAAGCCGGAGTTGCTAAAGGTTTGTATGCTCAGAAGGACTTAGATGAAATAAATGCAAAAATACTGCAGTCAGTCGAAAAAATTGGCGGGAATATTTCTGGTATTTATTATTGTACCCATCTTCCTGGCGATGATTGTGATTGCCGGAAACCTAAAACCGGTCTTTTAAAGAAAGCCCAGGAAGATAGCTTTATGATTTGCGATAAGTCAATATTTATTGGCGATTCATTTATGGACATGGAAGCTGCCCGCAATTTTGGAGCAAAATCAGTTTTGGTCCTTTCCGGAAGAGAGAAAATAGCTAATCGTGATAATTGGAAATTTGAACCGGATTATGTATTTGATAATCTTCTTTTGGCCGCACATTATTTAATTTCTCATTATGCCTAAAACTATAGTTATTTATGCCAGCTTTGGACATGGCCATAAAATGGCTGCTCAAGCTTTAGGCAAGGTGCTTGATGCTCCGGTTTGCGATTTATTAAGTTTCTGCTCACCTTTTATTGGCAAGATTTATTCCGGATTGTATAGTTTTATAAGCCATCATTTCCGCCACCTTTGGCAGGTTACCTTTTTTTTAACTAAAACAAAGTTTATTTCTTATCTGGTTAATTTGCTGCATAGGGCTTTATTTGCATCTTTATTTAAGTATTTGCATCGTGAGGCACCGGATGTGATCATTACTACGCATTTTTTCCCGGCCGATTTGGCTGCCTATATCAAGCATGAAATAGAGTTTAAATTGATATCGGTAATTACTGATAGCAGAGTCCATCCGTTATGGGTTAATTCTGATATAGATTATTATTTTGCTACTTTTGAGATAACCAAGAGTGACCTAATTTCTTTAGGTGTTGAGGCAGATAAAATTGTTAGCGGTTTTGTGCCACTACGTGAAGGCTTCAGAAGTAATCTTTCGCACCAGGAGCTTTATAAACAGTTCAATTTAGATCCGCTACCGACGGTTCTTTTTGTTTCGTCTTCAATGGGGGTATTTCCGTTTCTTAAGAAATCGCTAGATATTTTATTAAAAGACTTTAATGTTTTCGTAATTTATGGCAGTAATCAAAAACTGCGTCGTTATCTCGAGGGAGCTAACTCTGAACGGTTACGTTTTTTTCCTTTTTATGAGAAGATATGGGAACTTATATTTTTGAGTTCAGTTATTATCACCAAGCCCGGAGGCATGACTATTTTTGAAAGTGTTCATTGCAGAAAACCCTTTATTTTTACTCACTATATACCTGGTCAAGAAAAAGAAAATATGGATGTGCTGATTGAAGCTGGGGTCGCTAAGTTTGTTAAGAACCGTCGAGATTTCTTGAGTGTTGTTTGTTCACTGAGCAAAAAACATGAACAATTTCAAAATAGTTATCCTTTTGAGCTTAAAGATGTCCAGCCAGTATTAAGCGATTTAATTCAAAATTGCCTCTCTAAAGACAAAATTTAAGTAATGAAAAGCATAGCTAAGGTAGCTCTACCGATCTTCTTAGATAAGGAGTTTGACTATTCCTTTTCGTCTAAGCTTGACCTTAAAAGAGGTGTGCGGGTTTTAGTTGATTTTAGGGGAAGAAAGCGTATAGGCTTAGTTGTCGGGTTAGCTGATGAATCGAGGGTGAAAAAGTTAAAAGACGTAGTTGACCTTTTTGATCGACGCCCCTTATTGAGAGAAGACCACTTTACTTTTGCTGAAAAATTAAGTCAATTTTATCCTTATCCTTTTGAGGAATTTTTGTTCATGATGATCCCGGCTTATTTAAAAAAACCACAAAGAACTGATTTAGATTATTTTCAATCAGCAGCGACAAAAGATGACTCGGTTTCAAAAGTATTTATTAAGTCGGCGAAAATCACAGATCGTTATCAACGTTGGCGAGGTTTGGTGCGGAAGGCATTGGGGCAAGGTTCAGTTATGATTTGTTTTCCGCAAATGACCTATCTTCTCGAAGCAGAGAAATTAATTGCCAAGGATTTTCCTGGTCAGATTAAAGTTTTACATAGCAAAAAAAGTGAAAAAGACTTTTTTAATACTTGGCAAAAAAGTCGGCGTAAAAGTTTGATTTTAGGAACTCGGATGGCTCTCTTTTATTATCCGATTGATTTAAAACTTATTGTTATTGAGGAAGAGGATAGTCGACATTATTTTCAGGAAGAGAAACCTTTTTATGACCTTCGCGAGGCGGCAGATTTACTTTCAGAGAGTTTAGGGGTTAATTTAGTTTTAGCTGGAAGTTACCCGTCTCTGGCAACTTATAAGTCTATTGTTGATGGGAAAACGAAATTGGGTGAGCTAGAAGAGAACCCTAAAGATATATCTGTGGTAGATTTGGGTGGTTTTTCTAGAAAGAAAGTGGTTGGTCCGGTTTTGATTGAATTACTTTCTAAGGTAACTAAAGCCAATAAAAGGTCGGTTGTGCTTTGGAATAAGAAGGGTTTTGGCCAAATTGTAGCTTGCTCAACTTGTGGATACATATATAAATGTATTCATTGTTCAGGTTTTTTACAGTTTTCTTTATCTACTCAAGAGGGAAGGTGTCCTTATTGTCATCGTCAAGTAAGTTTACCTAGTCTATGTAGTCATTGCCAGAAAGGATATTTGAAATCTTCAGGTCTAGGGATTGAAGGTATAGCTTCCTTGCTTAAGCGTGTATTTCCCGAGGTAAAGATAGATAATTGGCAAAAGCACTATCGCGACTCTAAGATTACCCTTTCTACCTCTGAAATTTTAAGTTCTCTCTATAGCTCGGAGGTTTTTGACTCAGGGTTTATGCTGGATACGGATTCTTTGTTGAGTCGGCCGGACTATCGGGCAACTTTTGATACTTTCCTTTATATTAAGAAGCTCAGTAACTTTTTCTGTAAGTCGATGCATGTCTTTACGCGTAATCGACAATACTATTTATTTGATTATCTTAATTATGACTGGAGGCAGTTTTACGATAAAGAGCTAAACTTGCGTAAGAAAATGGGGCTGCCGCCTTTTAAGCTTTTAGCAAAAATTACCCTGCGGGATAAAAATGAGAACTTACTTTTAAAACAGGCTGAAGGCTTGTATAATAGATTTCAGAAAAGCTTTCAGGAAGTCTATGGTCCTTCTAAGGCTCAGCCTTTCAAATTACGTGATAAATTTCGCTATCAGATTATAGTGCGTACAGAGAGGAATCTGAGGAACCGTTGCTTAGTTAAGGAGATAATAGCTCTGCTACCTAGAACTAAGGTGCAGTTGGCGGCTGAACTGTATTAGTTTTTAGTAACAACAGATTTAAACTATGAATTTAATCTATTTTGGGAGTTCGGAATTTTCAAGAGTGGTGTTAGAAGGTCTTTGCCGGATGGGTTTTGCGCCTTCTTTGGTTGTCACTAAGCCGGACAAGCCTAAGGGTAGAGGGTTACAGCTTACGGCTACTGAGGTAAGCGTTTTAGCGGAAAGCAAAAAAATTTCGGTAGTTAAACCGAATTCACTAAAAGAGAAAAGTTTTATTGAAAAGCTCAGAGCCGAATCCGTTGATTTTTTTGTTGTGGTTGATTATGGCAAAATCATTCCTTTAGAAGTACTTTCTTTGCCGAATGAGTTTACTTTAGGATTGCATCCCTCGTTGCTTCCGCGATATCGCGGCCCAGCACCGATTGAGTATGCCTTGCTTAACGGTGACCAAACAACTGGGTTAACTATTTTTAAAGTAAACGAAAAGGTTGATTCCGGAGACATTATTTTGCAGAAGCAAGTCGTAATCGACTCTAATGATGATTACCATTCGCTTAGTCGCAAACTTTCAAACGAAGGTTTTCAATTTATAGTCGAAGGGTTATCTAAAATAAAAGATGGTAGCTATAAGTTAGTTAAACAGGCTGAAGCCAGAGCTTCTTTTACTTTTAAATTTAAAAAGATCGATGGTCAGATTAATTGGCAGAAGCGAGCGGTTGATATAAATAATCTTGTTCGGGCCATCAGCGGCTGGCCTTCGGCTTATACTTACCACAATGGTTTATTGCTTAAAGTCATAAAGTCTGACGTTATTAAGGTAACGGATGAAATTGGTCCGCCGGGTGGGATTGTAAAAATAGAACCGAAAGGAATTTATGTAACTACTGGTGAAGATATTCTAAGAATTTCTCGCATCCAGCCTCAAGGTAAAAAAGTTATGGATGCTTGGTCCTTTGTTTGTGGTCATCACCTTAAGGTGGGAATGAGTTTCTAAGAATGCAAAAGCGCAATCATATATTTTTTTCTGGTATGGTCCAGGGCGTTGGCTTTCGTTTCGGGGCTTTAAGTTTAGCTAAAAAGTACAATATCAAAGGTTGGGTTAAAAACCTTAATGACGGTCGAGTAGAGATAATTGCTGAAGGAAAAAACCGCGATTTAGATTCTTTTGTGAGTGATTTAGGTATTGAGTTTGAAGGAAGAGTCACTAGTTGTGAAATCGTGGTTGAGGAAATCGCTTGTAGTTTTAAAGATTTTAGGATAATATTTTAGAGAGTTTTTGTAAAAAACAAAGTGAGGTTTTTTTATGAGGTATGCAATTTTTGCTGATGTTCATAGCAATATTGAAGCATTCCAGGTAGTCATCGAGGCCTACTATCAAGAGAATGTTGATCGTTATCTTTTTCTCGGTGACATAATAGGTTACGGAGGAGACCCCCGGGAATGTTTAGATGTCCTTAAAGATTTGAAAGCGATAACTGTTGCCGGAAATCATGATTGGGCGGCAGTTGGTAAATTTCCGCTCAATAATTTAAATCTTCATGCACGAACGGCGATTAATTGGACAAAAACCAAACTCACTAAAGCCGATGTAAGTTATTTGAGTGGTTTTCATTTGACCATTGAAGAGAAAGATTTCGTGTGTGTCCATGGAAGTTTGAGGTCGCCCCATGAGTTTAAATACATTCTAGACATAGACGATGCGGTTACGGTTTTCCAGCTTTTTAAAAAGAAAGTGTGTTTCTTGGGTCATTCACACCGTCCGGGAATTTATTGTTTGGATAAAGATAATGTGTCGTATATTGAGCCAGGAGAAGTTACTTTTAAGCCGGATAATCGCTATATAGTTAATGTTGGTAGTGTAGGTCAACCCCGCGACGGAGATCCTAGAGCTTCATTTTGCGTGTACGATGACGAGGATCAAAGAGTAGAAATTTTTCGGGTTGGTTACGATGTAGCTAAGGCAGCCTCTAGCATTGTTAATCAGAATCTCCCATCTAATTTAGCTAATCGACTATATGACGGGAGGTAATATTAATTATATTGAATGAGTAATAATCAGATAAAAAGTCGCATCAAGCAATTGCGGCAATTAATTAGAGAAGCCGACCATCGTTATTATTTGCTTAGCGATCCGGAAATTTCTGATAAGGAGTACGATCAGCTTTTAACCGAGCTTAAAAATTTAGAGGATCAATACCCGCAGCTAGTTACTAAAAATTCTCCCACCCAACGTGTTTCCAGTGATTTAGTTGAAAACTTTCCTACTGTAAAGCATAAGGTTAAGATGTTGTCTTTGGACAATACTTATTCTATCGAGGAGCTAAAGGGGTGGGAAAGCAAAATAAAACGGATACTTAAGCGAGAGGTTGACTTAGGTTATCTGGTTGAGCCTAAGATTGACGGGGTGAGCTGCTCTTTAGTCTATGAAAAGGGAGTTTTGGTCCTTGGTTCCACTCGTGGCAATGGGGAGATGGGGGAAGATGTTACTGCTAATGTCAGAACAATTCATTCGATTCCGCTTACCTTGCGCGATGGATATCCCCAAAGTATTGAAGTTCGCGGCGAGATATATATGGAAAAGACTGATTTTCAAAAGGTTAATAAAGAAAGGGTTGCTCAAAACCAAGCTCTTTTTGCTAACCCTCGTAATGCAACCAGCGGGTCACTTAAGTTGTTAGATCCTGCTGTGGTTTCTAGAAGAAAACTAAAGTGTTTAATTCATTCTTTTGGTTGGGCTAAAGGTGTAAGTTTTAAAACTCATCAGGATTTTTTTGATAAGGTAAATCAATGGGGTTTTCCGGTCGATGATCGAAGCGTTCACTGTGAGAATTTAGAAAAGGTCATAGAGTATTGCTTGAAGCAAGAATCCGAGCGTAATAGTTTTCCTTACGAAATCGATGGAATGGTAATTAAGGTGAATAGTCTTAATTTACAGAAGGAACTAGGAGTAACACTTAAATCGCCGCGTTGGGCTGTAGCTTATAAATTTCCGGCACACCAAGTAACTACTAAGATTGAGGGAATTGAATTTGGAGTCGGCAGGACCGGTACGATTACTCCGGTTGCGATATTAGAACCAGTTAAATGTGGCGGTGTTGTTATTTCTAGGGCCACTCTCCATAACTTTGATGAAATAGAACGGTTGGGCGTCAAAAACGGTGATACGGTTTTGTTGGAACGAGCTGGGGAGGTTATTCCGAAAATAATAAAAGTCATCATTTCTAAACGCAAGGGGGTAGAGAGGAAGATAAATATTCCTTCTCGCTGTCCGGCTTGTAAAGCTAAAGTAGCTAAAGAGAAGGAGAGTGAAGTTTCTTGGTATTGCTTTAATATCGATTGTCCAGCTCAACTGAAACGATCACTTAGACACTTTGCTCATCGCGGGGCAATGGACATTGCGGGGTTCGGCGAAAGTTTGGTAAACGAACTGGTTGATCGTAAGGTTGTAAAAAGTATCGTCGATATCTACAGTTTGAATAGAGAAGATTTAATGAAGCTACCGTTGTTTAAAGAAAAAAAAGTAACCAATATAATTAATGCAATTGCCCTTAGCAAAAAACAAAGTTTTTCGCGGTTTTTGTATGGATTGGGAATTCGTCATGTTGGGGAAAAAGCAGCATCGCTTTTAGCTGGTCAATATAGGAGCATTGATCAGCTTGCCGGAATAAAAAAAGAAGACTTAGAGAAAATACCAGAGATCGGCCCAGTGATGGCTTCTTCGATCGTAGAATTTTTTTCAGCCTCAAAAACAAAAAAGATGCTTGAGGCCTTTAATGCGGCCGGACTTAATTTAAATCAAAAATTGCCGATAGTCAAATCGAGTAAAATCAAAGCAATGACCTTTGTTTTTACTGGAGAGTTGAAAAGTTTAAGTCGCAATCAGGCTAAGGAGCTTCTGGAAACACTTGGAGCTAAATGGTCTTCCTCGGTGAGTAAGGGTACTGATTATTTGGTGGCTGGCAGGAATCCGGGCTCAAAATACGCCAAGGCTAAGGAGATGGGCGTAAGGATTGTTTCAGAAAACGACTTTTTGAAGCTAATTGGCAAATAGATGGGTAACCTTTTTTAGCCAAATTTGGACCCTAAAAACCCACCTGTAAAAAATATCATTTTTTTTCTTGACAAAAATTTCGTTTATAGTATCATCGTTAGGTCTATATTTTTATATATAATTTAATACTTTAAAAACAGGCTGATTTTAAGGCAGTATTCGCCGGCTTAATGCAAACATAACGCCCACGTAGCTCAGTCGGTAGAGCACTTCGTTGGTAACGAAGAGGTCACCGGTTCGATTCTGGTCGTGGGCTTAGTTAAACAATAAGATGATTCAAAAACCACAAAAGTGGGGCGGGAGGTTTTTAGACTTTTCGCTCCTTTATTATTATAACTATTTATGAGAGAGCTAATTGCGTTATCATGTACTGTGTGCAAACGAAAGACTTACTACTTGAGTAAGAACAAACGAAAGCACCCTGAAAAAATGACTCTTAAAAAATATTGTCGTTTCGATCGTAAACATACAGAACATAAAGAGGCTAAGCCATGATAGGCGAGTAGCTCAATTGGCTAGAGCACCGGTCTCCAAAACCGGGGGTTGCAGGTTCAACTCCTGCCTCGCCTGTGTTTAAGATTGTTTGAAGTTAGAAGATGATAAAGAAATTAAAACGGATACCTGTTTTTTTTAAGGAAGTAAAGGAAGAGCTAAAAAAAGTAAACTGGTCGACTCGCCAGGAGCTAGTTGCAGCTGCTTCAATTGTTGTGGTAGTTGCAATTTTGTTAACCGCTTATATCTTTACTATTGACTTAGGATTGTCACATTTAATCCAAATTATATTGAAATGAAGCAGTGGTATATTTTACATACACTTAGTGGAGCCGAAGATCAAGCTAAAGCTAACCTTGAAGCGCGGATTAAGGCCCACAGTTTTAACGAAGCTATTGATCAGGTAATTATTCCGAAGGAACAGATTACTGAAGTTAAGCTTGGTAAGAAACGTGTTCTCGAGCGGAAGTTCTTTCCAGGGTATATTCTTATTCATATGGATATGAATGATGATTCTTGGTTGTTTGTGCGTAAGACCCCGGGTATTACCGCTTTTATCGGTCCTCGTCGAAAACCCTCACCAATATCTCAAGAAGAAGTAGATCGAATTTTTGCAAAGGCTGAAGAAAGTAAGGCTAAACCAGCGCCAAAGGTAACCTTCGAGAAAGGGGAAAGCGTACGGGTAGTTGAAGGGCCATTTATCAATTTTAATGGTGTAGTCGAAGAGGTGCATCCTGATAAGGGAAAATTAAAGGTTAGTGCTTCAATTTTTGGAAGAACTACACCGGTTGAACTTGAATTTTGGCAAGTGGAGAAAATTTAAGATGGCTAAAAAGAAAAAGAAAAAACCAGTTGTCCAGATAAAATTACAAATTCCTGCTGGAGCAGCTACAGCTATGCCACCAGTTGGACCAGCTCTCGGTCAGCACGGTATAAATCCGGGAAAATTTTGCAAAGAATTTAACGATGCGACCAAACAAAAAGAAGGGGTGATTCTCCCAGTAATTATTAGTGTCTACGAAGACAAGTCTTATGATTTCATTACTAAGAGCCCACCGGTTTCTTTTTTGTTAAAGCGGGCGGCAAATCTTGCTAAAGCTAGCCAACAACCGGGGAAAGAAATTATTGGTGAAGTGACCAAAGCGCAAGTTTTGGAAATTGCTAAAGAAAAGATGGAAGATTTAAATACCGCTGACTTAGAAGCTGCTGCTCGAATTGTCGAAGGCACTGCTCGAAGCTGTGGGATAAAAGTGGTTTCTCAAATAAGTAAAAAGCCAGTTAACCCTGATAATTAAAATGAAAAGAAGCAAAAAATACTTGGAAGCAAAAAAGTTAGTTGAGGAAGGAAAGGCTTATTCTGTTGATGCAGCCATAGAGATTTTAAAGTCAATGCCGTCAGTAAAGTTTGATCAGACGGTTGAACTCAGCGGAAAACTTGGTATTGATCCTAAGCAATCTGATCAAATGGTTAGAGGATCGGTAGTTTTGCCTCATGGTACTGGTAAAGAGATAAAAGTTTTAGTATTTTGTGAGCCAGAAAAAGAAAAGGATGCTAAAGATGCCGGTGCTGATTTTATTGGTTCTGAAGATATGATTGATAAAATTTTAAATGATGGCTGGACTGGATTCGATTGTTGCATATCCACTCCTTCAATGATGCGCTCAGTAAGTAAGTTAGGAAGATTTCTTGGTCCGCGTGGTCTTATGCCATCTCCGAAAACCGGCACGGTTACTGATAATGTGTCCTATGCGGTTAGCGAAGCAAAAAGAGGGAAGATTGACTTTCGAGTTGATAAATTAGGTTGTATTCATGTTGGGGTGGGGAAGGTTTCTTTTGACAAGAAGGCCTTGGTGGAGAATATTGATGCTTTTATCAAAGCTTTAGCTGCTTCTCGGCCGCAAAGCTTGAAGGGTGATTTTATAAAAAGTGTGCATGTTTCTGCAACAATGAGTCCTTCTTTGAGACTTACTATACAAGCAAAATTTTTAGGAGTAAGCGATGACTAAGGGAGTTAAAAAAGTAGGTCTAATAACTAGAGAAAGAATCGTTGAAGACTTGAAAGAAAAGATTAACGGATCTTCAGGTTGTTTTTTTATTGGTTTTAACAAGGTCGGAGCTTTTGGTTTTAATAAATTACGTAACGAGTTGGCTAAGGCCGGAGCCAAAATTTTTATAACTAAAAATTCATTATTCAAAAGGGCATTTAAGGATTTAGATTGGAAAGATTCTGATGATATCCTAGATAAAGAAACCGGAGCAGTTCTAGTTTATGATGACGATGTGGTAAAAACTTGTAAAATTATAGTTGATTTTGCTAAAGAAAGTGAAACCCTTCAAGTTAAGGGAGCCACAATACAAGAAAAGAAGATTGGACCGAAGGACGTGCAGGCTATGGCTAAGCTTCCTCCTCGTGAGACGCTTTTGGCTATGGCTGTTTCTGGTTTAGCGGCTCCGATAACCGGTTTTGCTACTTGTCTAAATCAGGTAATTTTAAAGTTTGTATGGGTTGTTGCTGAGATACGAAAAACAAAAGATCAAGCTGATAAAAAGTAGGAGGGCGTTATGGCAAAAGTAGAAGATATTTTGAAGATGGTTGAAGAGATGACAGTTCTCGAGCTTTCTGAGTTAGTTAAGGCTTGCGAAGATAAGTTCGGGGTTAGCGCTTCAGCTCCGGCAGTTGCAGTTGCTGCTGGTCCTGGTGCAGCCGCTGAGGAAGAGGAAGAGAAGACTTCTTTCAGCGTAGTTTTAACTTCAGTTGGTGGAAATAAAATTGCCGTAATTAAAGAAATTCGGGCAATTACTGATTTGGGGTTAAGAGAAGCTAAAGAGCTTGCTGATTCTGCTCCTAAGCCGGTTAAGGAAAACATTTCTAAGGAAGAGGCTGAGGAAGTTAAGAAAAAATTAGAAGCAGCCGGTGGGACGGTAGAGTTAAAATAATTAATTCGACTAAAGATTCTTGAAACCTTAGTTTCGAAATCTAAGTTTCATTGAGGAGGAATAAATTGAAAAAAGCAAAAAAGCTGTCGTTTGCTAAGATTAAGAAGAGTGCTTCGATGCCGCATTTCCTTGAGCATCAGAGGCGTTCTTTTAGTGAGTTCTTGCAATCAGATGTAGTGCTTGAAAAAAGAAAAGCTGTTGGTCTTCAAGAGATTCTTCAGGAAGTCTTTCCAATGGAAAGTCCGGATAAACAATATCGCCTTGAATATGTTTCTTATTCCTTGAGTCGACCACGATATGGCGTTGAAGAATGTAAACGACGCTCACAAACTTATGCTGCTTCATTGAGAGTCCGTTTGAGACTTATTGATCCTTCATCTTCAGTGAAAGAGCAGGAGATTTACTTGGGAGATATTCCATTAATGACCGAGACAGCTTCCTTTATAATTAATGGAGACGAAAGGGCGATCATCAGCCAGTTGCAGCGTTCACCTGGTGTATTTGTTGAGGAGGAGACTCATCCTACTGGAAAACGTATCTATTATTCTCGAGTTATTCCTTACCGTGGATATTGGCTCGAGTTCAGAACCGACATAAACGACACTATAACTGCCATAATTGATCGTCGAAAGACTTTTCCGGCCACTCAAATTTTAAGAATAATGGGGCTATCTTCAAATGATGATATCTATGCTAAATTTTCTGATAAACCTTATCCAGAAATAGTTAATACTGTTAAAAAAGATACAACCAACAATAAAGAAGAAGCTTATCTCGATTTTTATAAAAAGATGCGTCCTACTGAGCCAATAACTTTAGAAGCGGCCAAGGAAGTATTTAGAAGAATGTTTCTTGATGGACGTAGATACGATTTAGGAAAGGTTGGCCGTTACCTAATGAATAAGAAGTTGAAAATGGACATTTCGCTTAGTAAAAGAACTTTAGATTTGCCGACTATAGTTGAGATCATAAAGTCTTTATTGGCAGTTAAAGCTGGTAAAAGAGAAACTGACGACATTGATCATCTTTCAAATCGTCGTGTAAAGTTGATTGGCGAACTTCTTCAGCATCAAGTACGTGTGGGCCTCTTGCGTGTTGAGAGAACTTTTATGGAGCGTTATTCGCTGATAGCTTCTAATGATTTTTCGATCCAGCACCTTATAAACTCTCGTGCTTTTTCTACTCAAATTCAGGATTTCTTTGCTCGTTCACCGCTATCTCAGTTTATGGATCAGACAAATCCCTTAGCAGAAATAACTCACAAAAGGCGTCTTTCGGCAATGGGCCCCGGCGGTCTTTCTCGCGAGCGGGCTGGTTTTGAAGTTCGCGACGTTCACCCTACGCATTATGGAAAAATTTGTCCAATCGAAACGCCAGAAGGAGCAAATATTGGATTGCTTTCTTCCTTAACTACCTATTCACGAATTAATCCTTTAGGGTTTTTGACGACGCCTTATCGAAAAGTTGATGGAGGGGTAGTTAGTGAGAAGATTGATTACCTAATGAGCGATGAAGAAGAAAACAGGGTTATCGCTCAAGTATCAGCGAACATTGGCGATGATGGAAGAATCAAGGATAAAGAGATTTATTCTCGGTATCAAGGAAAATTCCCTAAGTTAAAACCGAGCAAAATTGAATATATGGATATTTCTCCTCAGCAGATTATTTCAGTCTCAGCATCACTGATACCATTCTTAGAACATGATGATGCTAATCGTGCGCTTATGGGTTCTAATATGCAGCGTCAAGCTGTGCCGCTCATGTTTCCTCAGGCACCACTAGTTGGTACTGATATCGAAGAAAAAGTAGCTCGTGATACTGGGGTTATGGTCGTAACTAAAGAGTCAGGAAAAGTTACAGCTGTTGATGCTGCTTCAGTTACCATAGGCGATTATATTTATAAGTTAAAAAAGTTCACTCGTTCCAATGCCGATACTTGCATTAACCAACGGCCTTTAGTTAGTAAGGGTGATGAAATACGTAAGGGCAGGATTTTAGCTGATGGTATGGCTACTCAAGGTGGAGAACTAGCTTTAGGCACCAACTTGTTGGTAGGGTTTTTGCCTTGGCGTGGTTATAACTTTGAGGATGCAATTATTATTAGTGAAAGATTAGTGAAGGATGACATTTTGACTTCTTTGCATATTGAACGTTTTGAAAGCGAAGCTCGAGAAACTAGGCTTGGCAATGAGGATATTACTCGAGATATACCTAATGTTGGCGAAGAAGCTTTAAGCAATCTTGATGAATCTGGGGTTGTAAGGATCGGTGCCGAAGTTATACCTGATGATATTTTAGTTGGCCGGGTTACTCCTAAAACTGAAAAAGAGCTTTCTCCGGAAGAACGTTTGCTTCGAGCTATTTTTGGTGAAAAAGCTGCTGACGTTAAAGACACTTCCTTGCGCGTTCCTCCGGGAATTTATGGGGTAGTTACTGATGTTGAGATATTTCAGCGTAAAGACCGGGGTCGAAAATCAAAAAAAGAAAAAACCGAAGAATTAAAACGGATAAAAGAAATTGAAAAATACTACGAAGAGGAAAAAAACCTTCTTGAACGAGAAAAGAGTCGACGTTTAAGTGCTATTTTAGGAAAAACTGAATCACGAATTGTTGTTTCTGACCTTGAGGATAGCGAGGAGGCCAGGGCTACTACAAGCATATATGATGAGCGGCTTAATGAGCTGGCTATTGAAAGAGAGTTAGAAATGGCTAAGATTAAAAAAGGTGATGAGCTTCCAGCCGGAGTTTTAAAGCGAGTAGTTGTTTTTGTGGCTATGAAGCGAAAAATTTCCGCCGGCGATAAGCTTAGCGGACGACACGGTAATAAGGGGGTAATTTCAAAAATTTTACCTGAAGAAGATATGCCTTTCTTAGAAGATGGAACTCCGCTAGATTTGCTTTTGAATCCTTTAGGGGTGCCTTCAAGAATGAATGTTGGTCAATTGCTCGAAATGCATTTGGGCTGGGCGGCAAAGAAAATGGGTGTGAGGATAGTTTCTCCGGTTTTTGACGGCGCCAAACAGGAAGAAGTTGAAGAGATTCTTAATAAAGCCGGATTGCCAGAGGGAGGTAAGATTACTGTTTATGATGGATATACCGGAAAACCCTTCGGGCAGAAAATTGGCTTAGGTTATATGTATATTATGAAATTAGTACATATGGTTGATGATAAAATTCATGCTCGAGCTATCGGGCCATATTCTCTTATTACTCAGCAACCTTTAGGTGGAAAAGCTCAATTTGGTGGTCAGCGTTTTGGAGAAATGGAAGTTTGGGCACTCGAGGCTTACGGAGCAGCCTTTACTCTTCAGGAGATGCTAACTGTAAAAAGTGATGACGTTGAAGGAAGAACTAGAATTTATGAAGCAATAGTTAGGGGCGAACAAAAGTTTCAACCTTCAGTACCTGAGTCTTTCAATGTTTTAGTGAAAGAATTGCAGGGGTTATGCTTAGACGTAAGAGCCGAGAAGGAAAGGGAGAGTAAATAATATGCTTGAAAACGTTGGTTTTTTCGATCATATAAGTATAAAGTTAGCTTCGCCTCAAGTAATAAAGAGTTGGTCTTCTGGTGAGATAAAGAAGGCAGAAACTCTAAACTATAGAACTTTAAAGCCTGAAAAGGATGGACTTTTCTGTGAAAGAATTTTTGGTCCGGCAAAAGATTGGGAATGTCATTGTGGAAAACTTAAAGGTATAAAATTTAAGGGCGCAAAGTGCGATCGTTGCGGAGTCGAGATTTTACATTCTTCAGTTCGTCGTCAGCGCATGGGAATTATTGATTTAGCTGCACCTTGTACACACATTTGGTTTTTTAAAGTACTTCCTTCAAGAATTGGTGCGCTTTTAGATTTGAGTATAAAGCAGCTCGAAAAGGTCATTTATTACGAAGAATATGTGGTTATTGATCCGGGGACAACTAATTTGAAAAAAATGCAACTTCTTAGCGAAGCTGACTATCGAAAGGCTCTCGATCAATATGGTAAGGAGTTTAAAGTTTCTATCGGTGGTGACGCTGTGAAGGAACTGCTTAAAGATATTGATTTAGCCAAACTTAGCAAAACAATCCGTAAAAGTATTGATAAGGGAAGGGTTGGGATTAATAAAAGGTTACTTAAGCGTCTAAAGATAGTCGAGGATTTACGTCGTTCAGGTAATGAACCGCATTGGTTAGTTTTAGATGTGCTGCCGGTTATCCCACCAGACCTACGTCCTTTGGTGCCTTTGGAAGGTGGTCGTTTTGCTTCTTCAGATCTTAACGATTTATACCGACGGGTAATTAACAGAAATAATCGTCTTAAGAAACTAATGTCTTTAGGCGCTCCTGATATAATTGTTAGAAATGAAAAACGGATGCTTCAGGAGGCTGTGGATGCGGTCATTGAAAATGGTCGTCATGGCCGTCCAGTTATGGGTCCACAAAATCGACCATTAAAGAGTCTTTCTGATATGCTTAAGGGGAAACAAGGTCGGTTTCGGCAGAATCTTTTAGGTAAACGAGTTGATTATTCTGGAAGAAGCGTTATCGTTGTTGGTCCGGAGTTAAAATTACACCAATGCGGTATTCCTAAGCAGATGGCCCTAGAGTTAGTTGAACCATTCATCATAAAAAAGTTACGTGAAAAAGGTTTTGTTCATACAATAAAAGGCGCCCGAAGAATGGTTGAGAGAGCTAGGGTTGAGGTTTGGGATATACTTGAAGGCGTTATTACTGGTCATCCGGTTTTGTTAAATCGCGCACCGACCTTGCATCGTTTAAGTGTCCAGGCTTTTTATCCGGTTTTAGTCGAAGGCAAGGCTATAAAATTGCATCCTTTAGTTTGTGCGGCTTTTAATGCCGACTTTGACGGAGACCAAATGGCAGTTCACTTGCCGCTATCTTTGGAAGCTCAGGCTGAAGCAAAAATTATAATGATTTCGGTTAATAATATTTTTTCTCCTTCCGATGGTCGTCCGGTTATTGCTCCTAGCCAAGATATGATTATTGGTTGTCGCTACCTAACTATGGACAAACTAAAATCTAAAGGAGAAGGGCTTATTTTTTCTGATAGTGAAGAAGTACTTACTGCTTATCAAGATGAAGAATTAGATCTTCATGCGAAGATCAAACTACGAATTAACGAAAATGGAGAGCGAAAACTTATCGAGACAACTACTGGAAGGGTTATCTTTAATCGAATTTTACCAATTGGATTTCGTTTTGTTAATGAACTGCTTAATAAGTTAAAGGTTTCTGAAATTATCAGTGAGTGTTATAAATCTTTTGGCCACAGTTCAGTAATAAAACTTCTTGATGATATAAAAGATTTAGGTTTTAATTATGCAACTTTAGGTGGTATAAGTATCGCCATCAATGATTTAGTGATACCGGAACAAAAACAGGGGTGTATTGACGAAGCGACGGCAGAGTTGGCAAAGGTAGAAGATCAATATCGAAAAGGAATTATTACTGAGCGTGAGCGACATAATAAGATTATTGATGTTTGGACTAGGACTACTGACCGAGTGTCTGAATATGTTTTTAAAAACATGGATGCAGATAATCCAGTTTTTATGATGGCTGATTCTGGAGCCCGTGGTTCAAAACTTCAGGTAAGGCAACTTGCCGGTATGCGTGGACTAATGGCTAAACCATCAGGTGAGATTATCGAAATACCAATTACCTCAAATTTTAAAGAAGGCTTAACTGTTCTAGAGTTTTTTATTTCTACTCACGGTGCACGAAAAGGTCTAGCCGATACAGCTTTAAAAACTGCTGATGCTGGATATTTAACTAGGCGCCTAGTAGATGTTGCTCAGGAAGTTATTATTATCGAAGAAGATTGTAATACTGTAAATGGCATTACAGTTGCTGAAATTGTTGAGGGTGAAGACGTGGTGGTTCCTTTGAGGGAACGAATTATCGGAAGAGTAGCTTCAGATAATATTGTCGATATCATTAGCGATGAGGCTATTGTTAAGGCTAGTGAAGTTATTACTGAGGAAAAAGCGTTAATGATTGAGCGTCTAGGTCTAGAGAAGATTAGAATAAGAAGTGTATTGACTTGTGAATCTGAACGCGGAGTGTGTGTTAAGTGCTATGGGTTAAATTTAGCTGCTCGAAAACCAGTAGAGATTGGTGAGGCAGTGGGAATTATTGCTGCTCAATCGATCGGTGAGCCGGGAACCCAGCTTACGATGAGAACGTTTCATATCGGTGGAACAGCCTCACGAGTTGCTGAACGCGCTTTTATCAAGGCGCGTGAAACGGGAATAGTAAGATACCATAACCTTAAGGTTGTTGCTAAAGGCAAGTACTTTGCCGTCCTTAACAGGAACGGAATGATCAGTATTAATGATGATATGGGTAGAGAGTTGCAACGAAATCCGGTTCCTCAGGGGGCTTCAATTGTTATTGCTGAAAATGGCTCAATAGAGAAAGATAAGATATTCGTGAGATGGGATCCATACTCGTCTCCGGTTTTAGCTGAAGTTGGCGGTAAAGTTAAGTATGAGGATGCAATTGATAAAATTACCATACAGGAAGAGTTAAATGCTACGACTGGAATAAAAGAGCGGGTAGTTGTAGAATTCAAAGGAGACTATCATCCTCAAATTTTAATCCTTTCTGAAAAGGAAGAAGTATTGGGAATATATCCTTTATCGACTGGGGCTCACATAATGATTGAGGAAGGTGGCGTAGTTGAGCCTGGAGATGTTATTGCAAAAACTCCACGTTTAGTTGCTAAAACTAGAGATATTACTGGTGGTTTGCCTAGGGTAGCTGAACTTTTTGAGGCTCGACGGCCTAAAGATCCAGCGGTTATTAGTGAAATTGATGGTTTTATTGAATTTGCTGAGATAGCTGGAGAAAGAAATGTTATTGTTCGCAGCCCTACTG
Organism: Candidatus Omnitrophota bacterium; assembly: GCA_021735655.1. Lineage (NCBI taxonomy): Bacteria > Pseudomonadati > Candidatus Omnitrophota > Candidatus Omnitrophota bacterium. The sequence continues at coordinate 23,641 of JAIPGM010000012.1, forward strand.
GCATGAAGCGAGAATATGCAATTCCTGCCGGAACGCATCCAATAGTTTATCGTGGGGACCAAGTAGTTGCTGGACAACAGCTAACTGAAGGTCCGATAGTTTTACAGGATATTTTGCGAGTTTGCGGCGATAAGGTTTTGCAGGAACATTTAGTTAATGAGATACAAGAAATTTATCGACTTCAGGGGGTACGGATTAATGATAAGCATATTGAGGTAATTACTCGCGAAATGCTAAAGAAAGTAAGAATAATTGATTCCGGCGATAGTGAATTTTTACCCGGTGAAGCAGTTGACAAATGGGATTTTCGTAAAGAAAATGAGAAGATCATCAAAAAAGATGGTAAGCCGGCTACGGCTGCACCGCTTCTTTTAGGTATCACTAAAGCATCGTTAAGCACTAAGAGTTTTATCTCGGCAGCTAGCTTTCAAGAGACTACACGTATTTTAGCTGATGCAGCTACCGCCGGGAAAATTGATCGACTACAGGGATTAAAAGAGAACGTTATAGTGGGCCACCTTATACCGGCTGGAACCGGTTTAAAGAGGTACCGGGAAATTGGAGTAGAAAAATGCCAACCATAAGTCAGTTAATCAGAAAATCAAGAGTTTTAAAACGTAAAAAAGGTAAATCACCGGCTCTACGAGGGTGTCCTCAGCGACGAGGGGTTTGCGTTCAGGTGAGAACAATGACGCCGAAGAAACCCAATTCAGCCTTACGTAAAATCGCTAGAGTTCGTTTGACCAATGGTGAGGAAGTGACTGCTTATATTCCTGGAGAGGGGCATAATCTGCAGGAGCATTCGATAGCCCTGGTTCGAGGAGGAAGGGTTAAGGATCTTCCCGGGGTGCGCTATCATATAGTAAGAGGAACTCTTGACTGTCAGGGTGTACAAAATAGAAAGAGGTCACGTTCAAAGTACGGGGCTAAAAGACCTAAATGATAATTAGTGGTTCATTAGGAGGTTAAAGTTGAGAAGAAGACGAGCGCCAAAAAGAGACGTAAAAACAGATTCGAAATACAACTCAGAAGTAGTAGGTAGTTTTATAACTATTATTATGCGTGATGGTAAAAAGAGCACTGCTCAAAAAATTATCTACAATGCTTTTGATTTCATTGCTGATAAATTAAAGGAAGACCCTTTAAACATATTTTTTGCTGCCTTAGAAAATGCAAGACCGAGGATGCAAGTTAAACCGCGAAGAGTCGGCGGAGCTACTTATCAAGTTCCTTTAGAGGTACCTAAAGAAAAAGGAACTACTATTGCTCTTCGTTGGATGAAAGATTTTGCTCTTAAGAAAAAAGGGAAGCCGATGGAGATTAAATTGGCGGAAGAGATTATCGCTGCTTATAAGCGCGAGGGGTCAGCGGTAAAAAAGAAGGAAGACACACATAAGATGGCTGAGGCCAATAAAGCTTTCGCTCATTTTAGATATTAAGCTTTAAAAGATAAGGATTTAACTAACTTTGTTAACAACGAGTAAGATTCAAGTGAATAGCACAATAAAACTTATGAAGAAGAAAGGAAATTTGGAAAAAATACGCAATATTGGGTTTATCGCCCATATTGATGCCGGGAAAACTACTACTACCGAGAGGATACTTTACTATACCGGAAAGACTTATAAGCTGGGTGAGGTTCACGATGGCACAACGGTTACCGATTGGATGGACCAGGAACGTGAACGAGGCATTACTATTACTAGTGCGGCTACTTATTGTCAGTGGAAAGACCATCAAATAAATATTATCGATACTCCTGGGCATATTGATTTTACTGTTGAGGTTGAAAGATCGCTAAAGGTTTTAGACGGAGTTGCTGTTATTTTTTGTGGAGTTGGTGGAGTTGAACCGCAGTCAGAGACTGTTTGGCATCAGGCTGATCGTTATCATGTGCCGCGAATTGCTTTTATTAATAAAATGGATAGGGTTGGTGTAGATTTTTTCGGCGTACTTGATGATATGCGTAATAAGCTTCAGATTGCTATGGCTCCGGTTCAAATACCGATTTATAAAAATGATGATTTTACCGGGGTGGTAGATTTAATTCAGGGCAAGGCTGTATACAATCAGGGGGAATTGGGCGAAGAGATAGTCTTAGCTGATATTCCTGAAGAATTTAAAGAGTCTTCGATTAAGTACAGAGATAAGCTTATCGAAAAGCTAGCTGAGCTCGATGATGAATTTATGCATAAAGTAATTAATGGTGAACAAATAGCTCCTGAGTTGATAAAAAGCACTATAAGAAAATATGTAATTATTAATAAATTTGTTCCGATTCTTTGTGGTTCGTCGCTAAAGAATAAGGGAGTTCAGCAACTTTTAGATGCGGTTTGTGAATACTTACCTTCACCGATTGAGGCACCTCAGGTTCGTGGCTTAACTGTTAAGTCTAGCGAGGAGCAAATTATTGAACCAGACAGTTCGGGTCATTTTTGTGGGTTGTGTTTTAAGGTTTTTACCGATCCTTTTGTTGGTAAGCTGTTTTATGTCAGGATTTATTCCGGAAAGATAACGGCTTCAAGCATTATTTACAATGCGATTAAAGATGAGAAAGAAAAAATTTCTAAAATTATTCGGATGCACGCTAATAAACAGGAAGCAATTAATGAGGCTATGGCCGGCGATATCGTTTGTCTAACCGGTTTAAAAAACACTACTACCGGAGATACTCTTTGTGAAATTAGACATTCAGTTATTTTAGAGGCAATAAAGTTTCCTGAGCCAGTAGTTTCTTTAGCAATAGAACCTAAGACTAAGGCTGATCAAGAGAAGCTTTTTTCAGGTTTACAGAAATTGTCAGCCGAAGATCCGTCGTTTAAGGTTAGTTATAACCGAGAAACTGGACAGAATATAATTTCCGGAATGGGCCAGTTGCACTTAGAGATTATGGTCGATAGGTTAATTCGCGAGTTTAATGTAGTGGCTAAGATCGGTAAACCGCAGGTTGCTTATAAAGAAACGATTACTCGCAAGGTTGAAGCTGTTGGTAAGTTTATCCAACAGACCGGAGGACGTGGACAATACGGTCATGTAGTTATAATGTTAGAGCCGTTAGACAAAGGTAAGGGTATTATTTTCGAAACTAAGATAAAGTCCGGCGTAGTTCCCAAGGAGTATATTCCCTCGGTTAAAAAAGGTATTGAGGAGGCAACTGAGAGTGGAATATTGGGAGGTTACCCGGTGGTTGATGCAAAAATAACTTTAATTGATGGTTCTTATCATGATGTTGATTCATCAGAATTAGCTTTTAAGGTAGCTGGCGAGATTGCTCTTAAAGAGGCTTTAAGAAAGGCGCACCCAGTAATTTTAGAACCGGTAATGGATTTAGAGGTGATAGTCTCCGCTGAATATTCTAGCCAGGTTATTGGAGACTTGAATTCACGTCGGGCGAAGATTTCGGCCATCAAAGAGAAAAAGAATCTAAGAATGATCAGCGCTGATGTGCCGCTCTCAGAAGTTTTTAATTATGCTGATTCACTTCGCAGCTTGACACAAGGCAGAGCCTCTTATACAATAGAGCCTTCGTATTACGAGAAAGTTCCCGAGGAAGTATTGGTAAAAATATTAGGAGTATGATAGTTATATATAAGGAGGTGCAATATGGGTAAGGAAAAATTTGTAAGGACCAAGCCCCATCTCAACATTGGTACCATTGGTCACGTTGATCATGGAAAGACTACTCTCACAGCTGCGATAACTAGGGTTTTGTCAGCTAAGGGAAATGCTAAGGCGCTTAAGTTTGAAGACATTGATAAGGCGCCGGAAGAGAAAGAGCGCGGTGTAACGATTAACATTGCTCACGTTGAGTATGAAACTGAAAATCGTCACTATGCTCATATCGACTGTCCGGGTCACGCTGACTATATTAAGAATATGATTACTGGTGCAGCGCAGATGGATGGTGCAATTCTTGTAGTTGCTGCCACTGATGGACCGATGCCTCAAACTAGAGAGCATATACTTTTAGCGCGTCAGGTTAACGTGCCATCGCTAGTTGTGTTTATCAACAAAGTTGACGCTATGGAAGATCAGGAATTAGTTGATTTGGTAGAAGAAGAAGTAAGAGATTTACTTACTAAATATGAATTTCCTGGTAAAGATATCCCAGTAGTTCGTGGTTCTGCCTTAAAGGCATTGGAATGTGGTTGCGGCAAGGCCGATTGCACAGCTTGCAAACCAATTGAGGATTTAATGACAGCAGTTGATGCACATATCCCAGCACCAAAGCGCGATATTGATAAACCGTTCCTTATGGCCGTTGAAGACGTTTTCTCGATTTCCGGTCGAGGAACAGTAGTTACCGGAAGAATTGAGCGTGGAAAGGTTAAAGTTGGTGAAGAAGTTGAAATGGTTGGAATCCATGAAGAAATAAAGAAAACAGTAGTTACCGGCGTTGAAATGTTCAGAAAACTTCTTGATGAAGGTCAAGCTGGCGATAACGTAGGTCTACTTCTAAGAGGAGTTGATAAAGAAGGTGTAGAGCGAGGAATGGTTATGGCTAAAATTGGCTCAATCACTCCACATAAAAAGTTTATGACTAAAGTTTATGCCTTGAAAAAAGAAGAAGGTGGTAGACATACACCATTTTTCGCAGGTTACAGACCACAGTTCTATTTCCGTACCACTGATGTGACTGGAACTTGTAAATTGCCACAAGGCGTAGAAATGGTTATGCCTGGTGATAATGTAGAGTTGGAAGTAACTTTGATTCAGCCAGTGGCCGCAGAGAAAGAATTAAGATTTGCTATTCGTGAAGGTGGAAGAACGGTGGGTGCAGGAGTAATCACCGAAATTGTAGAGTAATTGTTGACTATAGGTAGAGGTTAAAACTATGCTTAAATTACGAATAAAGCTAAAGGCGTTCGATCATCGGATTCTAGATCAATCAGCACAGGACATTACCGAGGTGGCCTTGCGCACCGGAGCAAAGGTTAATGGACCGATACCTATCCCAACAAAGAAGAAAATTTACACTGTTAATCGTTCGACAAATACTGATAAAAAGTCGCGCGAACAATTTATGCTGGCGATTCATAAAAGGATTATTGACTTAGACAATCCAACCGCCAAGACCATAGATGCTCTACGAAAGTTAAACCTGCCTGCAGGGGTAAATGTAGAGATTAAGCAAGAAGTGTAATAGAGGCGCAATTCAGGAAGTATAGCTTTCCTAAATTGTATGTCTGAATTATACCTTAGAATATTATATCTGAGGTATGTAATTTGGTTAAGTTTATGATTAAAGAAATTTACGGTAAAAAAATTGGAATGACCCAAACTTTTGATACTGAAGGGAACTTGTCGGCAGTAACTCTTTTGGAAGTGGAGCCAGTTTGTCTTCTTGATGAGATAAACTACCCTACAAAAAACAGAGTTCGAATAGGTTGTTTTAAGCTGAATGGCAAGAAAGCATCTAAAGTAAAGAAGCCTGTAGCTGGCTATTTTAATAAAGTTGGAGCCGAAGCATATAAGTTGATAAGAGAAGTTGCTCCACAGGTTGGTGCTGATTTTTCTTTTCTTTCGGAGAAATCTGAAAATAAACAGCTTAATCAAGAGTCGGTAGTTAGCGTTGAACCTACTGAGGCTAAGTCAGAAGAATTGCCTAAGGAGTCGGTTGAATCAACAGAATCTAGCGAGCCTCAGGTTCAAGAAGTGTCTCAAGAAGCACCAAAAGATAAACGTCAGCTTGGGGTTGATTTATTCAAAGAGGGCGATATCGTTGATGTGCAGGCAAAAACTAAAGGAAAGGGGTTTTCCGGAGGAATGAAGCGCTGGGGATGGCGTGGCCAGCCACGAACTCACGGTTCAACTACGCATAGACGTGTTGGTTCGGTTGGAGCTTCAGCTTACCCTTCGCGAATAATAAAAGGTATACATATGCCTGGACACTTAGGTAATAAATTTAGGACAACAAAGAACCTAAAGGTTCTTAAAGTAGATAAGGATAAGAATATTATTTTTGTTTCTGGTTGTGTCCCTGGGGCTAGAGGCGCAGTAGTTCGTGTAAGGAAAATAGGATAATTTTATGAGTGCTAAAGCAACTCCTAAACCAAGAAAGAAGTCATTGAAGTCAGCTAAAAAGACTGTATCTAAGGAGACTAGAGAGTTAAATTTAGCAGTTTTAAATACTCAAGGTAAAAAGGTTGAGGAAGTCGATATTGATGCCACAGTTTTTGACGGCATTATTAATATGTCATTAATGCATCAAGCTGTAGTAATTTACTTGTCTAATCAAAGGAAAGGATTAGCGTGCACAAAAACTCGGGGCGATGTAAGAGGCGGTGGTAAAAAACCTTGGCGCCAAAAAGGAACTGGCCGGGCAAGGTTCGGTTCAAGTCGTAACCCAGTTTGGCGGGGCGGTGGAGTAGCCTTCGGACCAAAGCCACATTCGTATTATAAAGATTTACCTAAAAAAATGAAGACTTTAGCTTTTAAAAGTGCGCTCAATGCTAAATTAAGAGACAAAGAGTTAATATTGTTGGATGAGTTAAAACTCGAATCGCATAAGGCAAAAAAGTTTGCTGGGATAGTTGGTAAGCTTAAGCTAGACAAGGAAAAGGTATGTTTTGTAGTGAAAAATTTAGAGAATAATTTAAAGCTGGCAACTCGTAATATCGAAAAGGTTGAAATTGCTTCAGCTGCTAGTGTTCATACAATAGAAATTCTTGATTGTAGCAAGCTTGTTTTAACTAAGAGCGCCTTACGAACAATTGAAGAGAGGATTAAGAAATGCCTGGCTTAAAGGGAAGTTACTCAGTCATTAAGTCGCCGTTAATTACGGAAAAATCAAGCCGTGAGGTAGCCCTTAGGAAATATTGTTTTTGGGTTGATAAGAATGCCAACAAAATAGAGATAAAAAGAGCGGTAGAGCTAGTTTACAAAGTAAAGGTTGAAAAGGTCACATCAATGATAGTTAAGGGAAAAACGAAGAAGGTTAGGCATAATCAGCCAGGTAAGACTTCTTCTTGGAAAAAAGCTATAGTTACCTTGAGCCAAGGTTCGGAAATAAAGTTAACTTAAACTGTTATGGGAGTAAAAAAGTTTAGACCAGTAACCCCTTCTTTAAGATTTAAGGCTATTTCTAATTTTTCAGAAATAACCCGTAGTTCTTCGGAGAAGTCTCTAACTGTCAGTCTTAAAAAGACTGGCGGTCGTAACAATCGTGGGAGAATAACCTCTCGGCGGCGCGGTGGTGGCAGTAAGCGGAAATATCGACTGATTGACTATAAGCGTAATAAATTTAATGATTTCGGAGAAGTGATAAGTATTGAATATGATCCTAACCGTAGTGCCCGCATAGCTTTAATTGAATATTCTGACAAAGAACGTCGTTATATTATTTGGCCGGATAAACTAAAAGTTGGTGATAAAATTATGAGCTCTTTAGACGCCCAGGTAGACATTAAACCGGGCAATAGCATGAAATTAATTCATATTCCTATGGGGACCTTATTACATAATTTAGAGTTAACACCGGGTAAAGGTGGAGTATTAGTAAGAAGTGCCGGTAACTGGGCTCAGCTTATGGCTAAAGAGAAGGGGATGTCGCAGTTACGTATGCCTTCAGGAGAAATACGTTTTTTAAAAAGTGAATGTCGGGCTACAGTTGGCCAGGTTGGGTTAATTGAGCATTCTTCTTTCGTCCACGGAAAGGCTGGAAGAGTGCGCTGGCTGGGTCGACGTCCTAAAGTGCGTGGTGTAGCGATGAACCCAGTAGATCATCCACATGGAGGTGGAGAAGGAAAAGCTGGTCAAGGAAACCCGCATCCGGTTACTCCTTGGGGTAAACCGACTAAGGGCTATAAAACCAGGAACAAACGTAAATCAAGCAATAAGTATATTGTAAAACGTAGAGTAAATAAGAGGGTTAAATAATGAGTCGTTCATTAAAAAAAGGTCCTTACATTGAGCCAAAATTATTAAAAAAGGCGCATAACGTAAAGAAGTCTGGCGATCGAAAAGCGATAAAGACTTGGTCGCGCAGCTCAATGATTGTTCCGGAATTTGTCGGACTAACTTTTGCTGTTCATGATGGTCGAAAACATGTTCCGGTTTTCGTTACCGAGTCAATGGTTGGCCATCGTTTGGGTGAGTTTGCTCCTACCAGGACTTTTCGTTCTCATGGTGGGATAAAGGCTAAGAAGGCAATACAAAAGAAGTAAAAATGATAGCTAGAGCAGAAGCAAAGTATATACGTATTTCACCGACCAAAGTAAGACCGGTTAGCGTTCTTTTTAAAGGGAAGAATGCAAAGCTTGCTTTAGCCCAGCTTGAGCTGATCAATAAAAAGGCTGCTTTTCATCTAAAGAAAGTTTTGCATTCGGCAGTAGCTAATGCAAAAAATAAAGGTTATGCCGAAGATCAACTGTTTATATCAAAGGTTATTGCTAACTCTGGTCCGGCCTTAAAGCGTTATCGTGCGGCTTCATTCGGCAGAGCAACTTTAATTCGAAAACGCACATCGCATATTTTAGTTGAACTTGACAGTTTGGAAAAATTGATTAATAAAGTTGCGACCAAAACCAAAGCTAAGGCTAAGGCGAAGCCAAAAACAAAAGTAAAGAAAAGGGTAAAATAAGGTAAATTATGGGACAAAAAGTACATCCGTATATTTTAAGAATTGGTTTTGGGAAAGATTGGCTTTCTCGCTGGTTTTCTTTTAAAAAGAGTGAATATGCTGATTTTCTAGAAGAGGACCTTATAGTCCGTCGGAAAATCAAAGATGCCTATCCAGGCGGTTCAGTCTCTACTATTGTTATTGAAAGAGTTTCTCAGAGTGTAATTCGAATCAGGATAAAAACTTCTCGTCCCGGAGTAATTATTGGTCGACGTGGTCAGGATATCGAACGTCTTAAGAGAGATTTAAATCGACTTACCAAGAGAGAAATCATAATTGACGTTGAAGAGGTTAGAGAACCAGCTACCGAAGCACAGTTAATTGCTGAAGTAATTGGTTTCCAGCTTTTAAAAAGAGTAAATTTCCGTCGGGCAATGAAACGAGCAATACAGCAGGCAACTTCGCTTGGCGCTGAAGGGATAAAGATTCGTTGCTCAGGAAGGCTGGGTGGTGTAGAAATTGCGCGTAAAGAATCATATAAATATGGTAAAGTCCCGCTTCAAACTTTCAGGGCCGACATTGACTATGGATTTTATGTTGCTAGAACTACCTATGGAACAATTGGGATTAAGGTTTGGGTCTATAAGGGTGAGAAAAAACTGGGAAGCTACATGATTAAAGAGCCGGATCAAAGGGAAAATTAAGTTATGTTAATTCCAAAAAGAGTTAAATATCGGAAAACCCAGAGGGGAAGACGAAAAGGCATAGCAGTCGCTGGTTCGACAGTTGCTTTTGGCGAGTATGGAATAAAAACTCTTGAGTCAGTATGGCTTAAGAATACTCAGATAGAGACTGTTAGAATTATTCTTACTAGAAGATTACGTCGCGGCGGTAAGCTGTGGATAAGAGTATTTCCAGATCGACCGGTGACTAAAAAACCCGCTGAATCACGGCAAGGTAAAGGAAAAGGCGAGGTTGAGGGCTGGGTTGCATCAATACGTCGGGGGGCAGTAGTTTTTGAGTTAGGCGGTATCCCTGAAGACTACGCTCGGGAATCTTTCAAATTGGTAGCTTACAAGTTACCTTTTAAAACAATGTTTGTTACAAGGAAAAGATGAAGATAAAAGATTTACAGGGCCTATCAAACGAAGAACTTAAGGATAAGTTGAATGACTTAGATAAACAGCTTATGGAGCTACAGTTTAAACGTCGTAGCGGGGTAGAAAAGCCTCATCAGTTTAAACAGCTTAAAAAAGATATTGCCCGTATCCATACAATTGTTAATCAAAAAGGGAGGAAGTAGCTTTGAGTAAAGGTAAGGTTCTAGAGGGAGTGGTTACAGCTGATAAGAGCGATAAGACTATAACCGTAATGGTTAAAATTAAAGTTGCTCATAAAATGTATAAACGCGCTAAACTTTCGCGCAAAAAATATAAAGTTCACGACGAAAACAATCAAGCAAAGATTGGAAATCGGGTTAAAATCATTGAATCCCGACCAGTCTCTAAGCATAAACGATTTCGTCTTTTGGAGATTACTCAATGATTTACATGCGTAGCAAATTAGATGTGGCTGATAATAGTGGCGCTAAAAAGGTTGCCTTTATTAGCGTTATTGGTAAGAAAAATAAAGATCATGGCGACATTGGGGATGTAATTACTGCCAGCGTAAAGGAAGCGACCCCTAACGCGGCTATAAAAAAGGGCGAAGTGGTCCGAGCAGTAATAGTCAGAACGCATTTTCCGATTAAGCGAAAGGATGGTTTGGCTATTAAGTTTGATAAGAATGCTTGCGTAATTATTGATAAGCAAATGAATCCCCGAGCAACTAGGGTTTTTGGTCCAGTAGCTCGAGAGTTGAGGGGTAGGTTTAGTAAGATACTATCCTTGGCGCCGGAGGTAATATAAGTGAATTTAAAGATAAAAAAAGGCGATAAAGTAATAGTAATAGCCGGAAAAGATAAGGGTAAAACTGGTAAAGTGTTGAAGACTATCGCCATGAAGAATCGAGTTGTAGTTGAGGGTGTGAATATAATGAAAAAACACGCTAAGCGTCGATCAGAAAGCGATCAGGGTGGCTTACGCGATATTTCGGTACCGATAAATGCTTCGAACGTGTCGCTTGTTTGTTCGAGTTGTAACGTTGGCGTTCGCTTTTCGATGAAGAAATCAGACGACAAGACTAAGGTAAGAATTTGCAAGAAGTGCCAGAAACCAATTTAGGAAATAAGATGGAAGAAAATAAAGAAAAATACATACCGCGTTTCCTCAATAACTATCGTAATGAGATTATTGACCAAATGCGTCAAAAGTATAACTATAAAAATGTTTTAGCCGTACCTCGGTTGATTAAAATTGTAGTTAATATGGGGGTGGGGCAGGCAACTCAGGACGCTAAAATTATTGAGAAGTGTGCTGAGGAGCTAGGGGTAATTACCGGCCAGAAGCCTAAAATTTGCCGATCACGTAAGCCAATTTCTAATTTTAAACTGAAAGAGAATGTTCCGATTGGTTGCTGTGTAACTTTAAGACGAGCAATGATGTATGAATTTTTAGACCGTTTTATTACTGTAGCATCTCCGCGTATACGTGATTTTAGAGGATTTTCGGCGAACTCTTTCGACGGAAATGGTAACTACACTTTTGGTCTTACAGAACAGAATATTTTTCCGGAGATTAATCTTGATAAGATATCCAGGACTCAAGGCATGAATATCACAATACACACAAGTGCTTTGACTGATGACGAAGCAAGGGATCTGCTTAAATTATTTGGATTTCCTTTTAGGAGGTAATGTGGCTAGTTTATCTAAAATTGAAAAGTGGAAAAGAGAAAGAACAAAAGTAAAGTTTTCTACCCGTAGACATAATCGTTGTCGTCGCTGTGGGAGACCGCGTGGCTATTTGCGGGATTTTGAACTTTGCCGAATTTGTTTCAGGGAGTTAGCTTGGCAAGGTTTAATCCCAGGAGTAAAGAAGGCAAGTTGGTAAGTATAAAAAACGGAGCGAAGCAATGAGTAGAACCGATGTAATTAGTGATGCTTTTACAATAATTAGGAACGCTTCTCGAGCTAGGATGGAGGAAACTCATATCCCTTATTCAAATTCTTTAGCTAAGATTTGCGCAATTTTAAAAAATGAAGGCTATTTAGAAAACTTTAAAGAAGTTGACTTAGAAGGTTTTAAAAAGATTAAAGTCTATCTTAAATATCAAAATAAAAAAGGGATTATCGACCAGATCAAAAAAGTGTCTAAGCCGGGAAGAAGAATCTATGTGAAACAACAAGATATTCCTAGGGCTTTGGGCGGTTATGGAGTAACTATAGTTTCAACATCTAGTGGCATGCTTAGTGGTAAAGAGGCAAGAGAAAAAGGCCTTGGCGGAGAAGTTATCGGGATGGTCTGGTAGAATATTTTTTTGACGGAGTAAATTATGTCGAGAATAGGAAAAAATCCAATAGCAATACCAAAAGAAGTAAAAATTACTGTTAAGGATGGCCGTTGCTTAGTCGAAGCCGCAAAACATAAGTTAGAATTGAGTATACCTTTTGGGATTACTGTTGAGGTAAATGAAGGTTTTACTACAATTAAGCGAGTTAACGATTCAAAGCAGGTTAGGAGTTTGCATGGTACGATTCGAATGCTAGTTAGTAATATGGTTGATGGCGTGACCAAAGGCTTTAAGAAGGAGTTGGATATCGTCGGTGTTGGCTACAAGGCCCAGATAAAGGGTAAACAACTCGTTTTAAATGTCGGATTTTCTCATTCAGTCGATATGGAGATACCTGAAGGTTTGAAAGTATCTTGTGCTGGAAATAATAAGATTATTGTCGAAGGTATCGATAAGCAAAGGGTTGGAGAATTCACGGCTAAGGTGCGTAAGATTTACCCACCGGAACCTTACAAGGGGAAGGGAATTCGCTATAGCGGTGAAAAAGTAAGAAAGAAGTTAGGAAAAGCATTAGCTAAATAAACAGATGAAAAAAATAGGTAGAACTCACAGACATAAACGGATTACTAAAAAAATTAAAGGGGTTGAAGATAAGCCTCGTTTAGTAGTTTTTCGTAGCAAGAAGCATATCTATGCTCAAATTATTAACGATGAACAGCAAAGAGTGATTGCTGGATGTTCTACTTTGAGCAAGGCGTTTAAAGATAAAGGTGCTAAAACTAGTGATAAAGATGCAGCAAAAGAGATCGGCAAGTTGATAGCGGCTAAGGCTTTAGAGTCAGGGGTTAAAACTGTATCTTATGACCGTGGTGGCTATAAATATCATGGCAGAATAAAAAGCTTAGCTCAGGGAGCTCGAGAAGGAGGTTTGAAGTTTTGAACCAAAATTCGAATAATAAAGATCGGTCTACACCTGCCAAAAAATTTGGGTCTAGTTATCAGAAAAAGAAAGAACAACGTCCAAATAGGCAGCAAAAAGATCCTCGGGATACAGAAAATGCTTTTATTGAAAAAGTTCTTTTTATCAACAGGACCACTAAGGTTACTAAGGGTGGTAAAAACTTAGGATTTGCTGCCTTGGTGGTTGTAGGCGATGGAGTTAACTCGGCTGGTTTTGCCTTAGGTAAGGCTAATGAAGTTGCCGATGCTATACGTAAAGGTATTAGTCGAGCAAAAAAACTGGTTAGGCCGATTAAAAAACGGGGAACAACTATACCGCATCAAATTATTGGAAAGTTTGGTTCAATCCGAATTCTGTTAAAGCCAGCTACTGAAGGAACTGGGGTTATTGCTTCTTCTCCGGTGCGGGCAATTTGTGAATGTGCGGGGATAAAGAACATTTTAACTAAAAACTTAGGTAATTCAACTAATCAAATAAATGTAGTTAAGGCAACCTTCCAAGGGTTGGAAAGTTTAAAGGGTGAATATGAATCTATCAAATCTGAAACCAAAGACAAAGAAAAAGAAGCCTAGAAGGGTCGGTCGTGGTACCGGTTCAGGTTTAGGGAAAACTTCTGGCCGTGGACATAAGGGTGCCGGACAACGTAAAGGCAAAAAACTGCCTTACGCCGGTTTTTGTGGAGGTAATCTACCGATAGCACGTACTTTGCCTAAGCGAGGCTTTACTTCGGTCAGACCGAAGATTTATCAACTAGTTTCGTTAGGCGATATTCAGAATAAGATTAGTATTAAGGATGAAATTACACCGGAAATCTTTAAAAAATTTAATTTGATTAAGGATAAAGATAAGCCAGTCAAAGTATTGGCTAATTTAGACGGCGAATTTAAGAAAAAAGTAGTGGTTAAGGCTGATGCTTTCTCAGCTAAAGCTAAAGAAATTATTGAGTCTCAAGGAGGAACTGCTGAGTGTTTAAGTCGGTAGGTAATATATTTAGGATCGAAGAGCTGAGAAAAAAGATTTTTATTACTCTATCTTTGTTAATTGTTTATCGGGCCGGTTGTTTTATTCCTACTGCTGGGGTAAATACTGCAGCATTAAGCCAGTTCTTTGAAATGATTGCGAAAACTCAGGGTCAAACAATTCTAGGCATGGTCAACCTTTTCACCGGTGGCGCCTTAACTCGTTTGAGCATTTTCGCTTTAGGTATTATGCCTTACATTTCAGCTTCGATTATTATGCAGCTTTTAGTTAATATTGTTCCGGCTTTAGAGCGATTTGCCAAGGAAGGTAAAGCTGGCTATGAAAAGATAAATCAATACACGCGATATTTAACGTTTGTTCTTTGCGGTGTTCAAGGTTTGTTTCTGTCACTTTGGTTATCAAATCCAAATAATTTTAAGGGCATTCAAATCGTTCCGCATCCGGGAGTAATGTTTACTTTAACGACAATTATTACCCTTACTGCTGGGACAGTTTTTATCATGTGGTTGGGAGAACAAATTCAGGAACGAGGCATTGGCAACGGAATATCAATAATTATTACTGCTAGCATTATTTCACGTATTCCTTCTTCTTTGCGTCAACTTTGGATTCTTTATTCACCTTTTGATATCGCCAAGCGTCAAATTTCAACCCCAGTTATCATAGCTTTAATTGTTGTTTGGTTTTTAACAATTGCTGCAGTAGTCCTTTTTACCCAAGCTCAGCGGAGGATTCCGATTCAGTATGGGAAACGAATTGTTGGCCGCAAGGTCTATGGAGGAACTACACAGTATTTGCCGATCAAGGTAGACATGAGCGGAGTTATTGCTATCATTTTCGCCAGTAGCGTTTTAGCTTTTCCAGCTACAGTAAGTATGTTTTTGCCTAAGTCGATAAGATTTTTTGCTATTTTGCAAAGTATTTTTCAGCAGCGTGGTTTTTGGTATAATTTTATTTTTGTCGGTTTAATTATGTTTTTTATGTATTTTTATACTGCGATGGTGTTTAATCCTTTAGAGATATCTAACAATTTAAAACGTTACGGTGGCTTTATTCCTGGAATTAGACCGGGTACGCCGACTGCGCGGCACATTGACTTTGTAACAACTAGGATTATTTTTATCGGTGCTTTATATATTGCAACTATAGCTATATTTCCTAATATTATTATGTATGCCTTTAGGGTGCCGTCTTACGGATTAGCTTCTCTTTTTGGCGGAACTACCCTTTTGATTATGGTCGGAGTAGTGTTGGATACTATGAAACAGATAGAAGGTCAGTTGCTTATTCGTCACTATGATGGTTTTATTAAGGGTGGAAGCCTGAAGGGGAGAAAATGAATATAATTTTATTTGGTGCCCCTGGGTCAGGTAAAGGAACTCAAGCGATCGTAATGAGTGAGCAGTTGGGCTTAAGAAGAATATCTCTTGGTGATATTTTACGTAAAGAAGTTAAAGAGGATACGGATATTGGTCAAGAAGTTAAAAGCTATATGAATCAAGGGCAGTTAGTGCCTGATGAGTTGGTAGCCAGGGTTATTGAGAATCATATTGATTCTAAGGGGTTCATTCTTGATGGTTACCCGCGCAATGTAGCCCAGGCTAAGAAGTTAGAGGATATTTTAAAGAATCAAGGCTTAGCTATTGACCTTTTTGTTTATATGGACGTTAGTCGTGAAACTGTGGTTGATCGTCTTACCAAAAGAATAGTTTGCAAATCTTGTGGCGCAAATTATCATTTAAAAAATATGCCACCGAAAAAAGAAGGAATTTGTGATTCTTGTTCGAATGAGTTAGTTCAACGTAAGGATGACACTCCTGAAGTTATTTTGAAGCGTTGGGAAGTTTTCTTAAAAGAAAGTTCTAAATTAGTTAATTTTTATAAAAGTCGCGGCAATCTTTTTAAGGTTGATGCGAATTTTGATAAAGATTTGGTCTTTGAAAAGATAAAAGCCGAAGTTAAATGAGTGAGCTTTTGACTCCTGAAGAGTTTGCCTTAATGCGAAAGGCAGGCAAGGTGGCCTCAAGGGTGCTAAGGCGTTTGAAGCGTTTTATCAAAGATGGGATTACAACAAAAAGCATTGAAGAGTTCTTTGAGAAAGAGCTAGATAAGTATCCTGGTATGGAGCCCGCATTTAAGGGGTTTATGGGTTATCCGGCTTCGTTGTGCGTTTCGGTTAACGAGGAGATAATTCATGGTATCCCTTCGAAACGCCAGATTAAAGATGGTGACCTGGTTAGCGTAGATTTAGGGATAAAGTATCAGGGTTTGTTCGTTGATACGGCTTATACTTATATGGTTGGCAGAGTTTCACCTCAAGCTAAGAAGCTGGTGAGAGTAACCTTGAAGTCGCTTTACGCTGGAATAGGTTCGATAAGCTTAAGCGGTCGGCTTGGTGATGTAAGCTCAGCAGTACAGACTGAAGTCGAGCGAAATGGGTTTTCGGTGGTACGTAGATTTGTCGGACACGGAATAGGTAAATCTTTACATCTTCCGCCGGAAGTACCAAACTTTGGAAATAGAGGCGATGGGCCAAAATTAGTAGTTGGTTCAGCGATTGCAATCGAGCCGATGGTTTCAGCCGGATCTTATAAGGCGGACATCTTAGGCGATGGTTGGACTGCCAGAACAAGCGATGGATCAATGTCAGCTCATTTTGAACATACAGTGGCGATAACTAGTAAAGGACCTAGGGTGATTACCCGGTAAATATCTGTTAGCAGGCAGAAAATAATATGGCAAAAGAAGATTTAATTGAGGTTGAGGGAGAAATAGTCGAAACGTTACCTAACGCTATGTTTAGGGTTAAGATCGATAATGGACATGTTGCGTTGGCTCATGTTTCTGGTAAGATGCGAATGCATTTTATCCGAATTCTTCCTGGCGATCGCGTTAAGCTAGAGCTTTCTCCGTACGATTTGTCGCGGGGAAGAATAACTTATCGACATAAGTAGCGGTAAGAATAAGTATCGTTTTAATTATTAATTCGGAGAGTATATGAAAGTACGAGCGTCAGTAAAAAAAATTTGTGATAAGTGTAAGATAATAATGCGGAAAAGGGTGGTAAGGGTTATTTGTGAAAACCCTAAACACAAGCAAAGACAAGGTTAGGAGGAATAATGCCAAGAATTTTCGGTGTCGATATCCCAAAAAATAAAAAAATTAGAGTTTCTTTGTGCTATGTTTACGGTATTGGTCCGGTAAGAGCTTTAGAAATTCTGAACAATCTAAAAATAGATCCTGAAAGAAAGGCTTTAAGCTTAAGCGATGAAGAGATTTCGCAAATAGCTACTCACGTTCAAAATAATTATCGAATCGAGGGTGAACTTCGTCGGGAAATTTCTCAAAATATACGCAGATTAATTGATATTGGTTCTTATCGAGGTTCGCGTCACAAAAAAGGCTTGCCAGTGCGCGGGCAACGAACAAAATGTAATGCCCGTACTCGCAAAGGTCCTAGGCCACGAGTAGGTGGAATTAAAGGTAAGTGAGGATAATCTATGGCAAAAAAACGACGTAAAGAAAAGAAAAAACGACAACCGTTAACTTCAAGCATCGGAATAGCTCATATCATGGCAACTTTTAATAATACGATAGTTTCAATTACTGACATGAAAGGTAATGTTTTGGCTTGGTGTTCAGCCGGAAAGGTTGGGTTTAAGGGGGCAAAAAAATCTACACCTTATGCGGCCCAAATGGCTTCGTTGCAGGTTGCTCGTGAGGCAAGAGACATGGGGTTGAGAGAATTGGAAGTTTTAGTAAAGGGTCCTGGTCCAGGAAGGGAATCGGCCATACGGTCTTTGCAGGCGGCTGGCCTAAGTGTAAAAAGAATAAA
Organism: Candidatus Omnitrophota bacterium; assembly: GCA_021735655.1. Taxonomy (NCBI): domain Bacteria; kingdom Pseudomonadati; phylum Candidatus Omnitrophota; species Candidatus Omnitrophota bacterium. Next base: position 41,368 of record JAIPGM010000012.1, read on the forward strand.
GGATATTACTCCGACGCCACATAATGGTTGTCGGCCAAAGAAAAAACGAAGAGTTTAATAAAGAGAGGGAGATATGGGAAGATATTTAGAAGCAAAGTGTAAATTGTGCCGCAGGGCAGATATGAAATTATTTTTAAAGGGGACACGTTGCATTACCGAAAAATGTGCTTTCGCAAAGCGGCCAACGCCTCCGGGAGCTAGTCAAAATAGACGTCGTTCAAAACCTAGCTATTATGCTTTGCAGTTACGCGAAAAACAGAAGGTAAAACGGATGTATGGTATGCTTGAGAAGCAGTTTAAACGTTTTTTTTCCATAGCTAATAAATCTCGCGGAGCTACTGGCCGGGTTTTAATCCAGCTTCTTGAGCGACGGATAGATAATGTGATATACCGTTCGTTGTTTGCTTTTTCTCGTAATCAGGCGCGTCAGATAGTTAGGCATGGTTTTGTCTTTAGTGGTGGAAAACGAGTGGATATACCTTCTTATATAGTGAAAGAGGGTGAGCAGATAGAGATTAGAGCTAAGGACAGCATTAAGCAAGGTCTAGCTGAAAATTATGAACTTAATTCAAAGGATCGCAGTGTTGCTTCATGGATTGAAGTAAATAAAGACAATTATTCTATAAAAATTGTACGATTTCCTGAAAAGGAAGATTTGATTCTTTCAGTTGACGAGCAGTTAATCGTAGAGCTTTATTCTAAGTAAGATATAATTCGACTAAAAGGCTTTTAAAATTAAAGTTTCATTAAAGGGGGTAAAAAGATGGGGATAACCTGGCGGGATTTTCAGTTTCCTAAGCGTGTAACAGTTGAACAAGAAGATTATAGCTCGAATTATGGAAAGATTATCGCCGAACCTCTTGAAAGAGGCTATGGGGTGACCTTAGGTAATGTTTTACGTAGGGTTCTTCTTTCTTCAATAGAGGGTACTGCAGTGACTTCAGTAAAAATAGATGGGGTTTCGCATGAATTTTCAGCTGTTGAGGGGGTTCTCGAAGATATTCCGGAGATGATTCTTAATATTAAGAATTTAGTTTTACGGTCGTATTCCCGAGCACCTAAGAAAATATATATAAAGGCTGAAGGCGAGCAGATAATAACGGCTAAAGATGTGGTAACTAACGAGACTATTGAGGTTATTAACCCTGATTTACATATTGCTACGCTTACTTCTAAAAAGTCTAAGCTCAATATAGAGATGGAAGTTGGACGCGGCCGTGGTTTTGTTCCGGCTGAGATCAATAAACGTGAAGGAATGGCTATAGGGGTTATCCCGATTGATTCAATTTTCACCCCGGTTAAACGGGTTGCTTTTAAAGTTGAGAATACCCGTGTTGGCAAACGAACTGATTACGACAAACTTGTGCTAGAAATTTTTACTAATGCAAGTATTGAGCCTAAGGAAGCTTTGATCTATGCAGCCAAGGTTATGAGTAAACATCTTGAGTTGTTTTTTACTCTTGGTGAGCTTCCGGAGGATGATTTCGAAGAACTTACTCCTGAGGAATCTGCTCTTTATGAAAAACTTAAGATTCCGGTTTCTGAGCTTGAACTGAGCGTCCGTAGCGCCAATTGTCTTCGCGAAGCCAATATAAAGACTTTGTCAGAATTGGTTGAGAAGACAGAGCCAGAGATACTTTCTTATCGTAATTTCGGAAAGAAATCGCTTAATGAAGTCGGAGCATTGCTTAAAACAATGGGGATATCTTTTGGGATGAAAATTGATAAAGATAAATTAAATAATTCAAAATGAGGCATAGAAAGAAAAGCGAAAAACTATCTCGTTCTCGGGCTCAGAAAAAAGCTTTAGTCAAATCTCTTGTGAGGGCTGTGCTTATTGACGAAAGGATCAAGACGACTACTTCCCGAGCAAAATATTTACGTGGTGAAGTCGATAGGCTAATTACTAAAGGCAAAAACGACACCTTGTCTTCGCGGCGTTTAGTTTATCGAAAGCTTGGCGACCATAAATTAGTTAAGCGGCTTTTTGAAGTCATAGCTCCACGTTTTAAATCAATTAATGGAGGATACACTCGAACCGCCCATCTCATTTCGCGCAAAGGTGATGGGGCTAGCATGTCATTGTTGGAGTTGACCAAGCGCGAGGTTAAAAAGAAAGTTTTGAAAGGAAAGAAAGCTAAAGATAATGCTATTGACGTTGATAATCAAGAAGAGGCCTTAGCTTTAAAAAAACCGGAGAAGAAAAAAGGTATTATTTCCGGAGTGAAAAAGATTTTTAAAAAAGAGCGCGATCTATTAAAATAATCTTGCGGAGTCATTATTTAATATGATTAATCCTCATGTAACCGCATTAAATAAATCAGCCACCCTAAAAATAACCGCTTTAACTAAGAAACTGATCCGAGAAGGCAAAGATGTTGTGAATTTTGCCGCCGGAGAACCTGATTTTGACACTCCCGAATTCATTAAGGCCGCCGCCAAAAAAGCAATTGATGAAGGTTTTACCAAATATACTCCTTCTTGTGGTTTGCCGGCGCTCCGTGAAGCAATTGCAACTAAGTTATCGCAAGAGAACCAGATACCCACTAAGGCCGAGAATGTTATTGTAACTTCAGGCGCTAAGTATGCGCTGTATGTGGCCTTGACTACTCTTTTAACTAAGGATGACGAAGTCATTATCCCTTCACCGCATTGGGTTAGTTATCCGGAGATGGTTGAGCTTGCTGGAGCAACGACTAAATATTTACTTACTAATGAGGCCGATAATTTTAAAATCAATCCCGTTGATTTAGCCCGAAGCATTGGACCAAAAACAAAAGTTTTAATTCTTAACTACCCTAGTAATCCGACTGGTGCTACTTATACTCAAGGGGAACTGGAAGAAATTTATAAGGTTATTGAGGGTAATAACATTTTTGTCATTAGCGATGAGATATATGAGGTTTTGACCTATGATTCCCAAAAGCATAGTAGCTTTGCAGCTTGCTCTTCAGCTGCTAGTCGGACGATAACCGTTAATGGGTTTTCAAAGACTTTTTCAATGACTGGATGGCGTTTGGGTTATTTGGCCGGTCCAGTTGAAATAATTAATCAAGCTTCAAAAATAATTGATCACACCACTTCTTGTGCTTGCGCTATATCACAGAGGGCAGCCTTGGCAGCCCTCGGGAATAAAGAATGGCTGAAAGAGGTTAAGAAAATATTTCAGGAACGTAGGGATATTTTCTTGCATGGTCTTGAGCAGTTGCCTAAACTTAAACCAATTAAACCCGAGGGAACTTTTTATCTTTTTTGTGATATCCGTCCATCAGGTTTAGATTCCTTTGATTTTGCAACTCAACTTCTTGAGAAACATTTAGTTTCTTGCATTCCAGCCGATCCTTTTGGCAAACCCGGATTTTTGCGAATGAGCTTTGCAACTAGCAAAGAACAGATTAATAAGGGTCTTGAAAGAATTAAGAAGTTTTTATCAGAAATTTAGAAATTAATCATGACTAAGACAATAATTGAGAAAATTCTTTCTCAACATGCTGGGAAAAGCCTTCAGGCTCAAGATGTGGCTATTTGCAAGGTTGATTTTTGCTTTTCTCAGGACGGAACAACTTCCTTGGTCGTCGACAGCCTTAAAGCTTCTAAAGGAAAACTTTGCAATTCTAAAAAATATGCAATGTTTATTGATCACTCGAGTCCATCTCCTAGCTTAGGTGTGTCTCGAGTACATTCAGGTATGCGTAATTTTAGCAGACAAAATAACAATTTATTTTTTGATGTTGGTTGTGGAATTTCACATCAGCTAGTTATTGAAAAGGGGTTTGCTTATCCAGGAGCACTCATCCTAGGGGCTGATTCTCATACCTCAACTGCTGGAGCATTGGGTGCGGCTGCTTTTGGAGTTGGTTCTACTGATTTGGCAGTTGCCCTGACAACCGGGAAAAATTGGTTTAAAGTTCCTGAAACGATAAAGATAATTATTAAAGGAAAAATTCCCCAAGGAGTCTATGCTAAAGATATTATTCTGCATATTATTCATAAGCTAGGCGCTAATGGAGCAACTTATAAAGCTATTGAGTTTTCCGGTGAAGTTATCGATAAACTTTCAGTGGATGCGCGTTGTACAATCACCAATATGACTATTGAGTTCGGGGCAAAGTGTGGAATTATCGCTCCCGATAAAAAAACTAGTAAATATCTTGATGGCTTAGGTGTAAAAAAATATCCGGAAATTTATGCCGACAAAAAATGTCGGTATCAGAAAATAATTGAGTTTGATGTTTCAAAATTGTCTCCCTGTCTTGCGAAGCCGCATAGTGTTGATAATGGTGTGAGGGTGGAAGAATTAGAAGGTTTGAAGATTAACCAGGCTTTTCTGGGGACTTGTACTAATGGTCGATTGGAGGATTTAGAAATTGCTGCAGCGATTATTAAAGGCCACAAGGTCCACCGTGATCTAAAGTTTCTTGTAGCTCCAGCGTCACAAAAAGTATTTCTAAAGGCTTTAAAAAAGGGTATACTGAGAGTATTCATTGAGGCGGGAGCGATTATACTGCCTGTGGGGTGTGGCCCTTGCGTTGGTACACATCAGGGTGTTCCGGCTGACAATGAAGTTGTTGTTTCAACGGCTAATCGTAATTTTAAAGGACGAATGGGCAACCCAAAGAGTTTTATCTATTTAGCTTCTCCGGCGACAGTTGTTGCTTCGGCAATTTTGGGAAAAATTGCCGACCCAAGAAAATTTTTATAGTTTGAGTAAGCCCAGGTATTTTAGGTATCAGGGTAGTGTTATCAAAGGAGATGATACGATAATTGTTCAATGATAGTTGGTGAAAACTCTGGATTATCAGTAGAATAAATAGATAGTCACAGAGTAGATAGGTTATAGGTTGTATTGTTTTTCTGGGGCTTAATTGACCCCGTAAAGGAGAT
>JAIPGM010000013.1 GCA_021735655.1 Candidatus Omnitrophota bacterium
CTCCTTTACGGGGTCAATTAAGCCCCAGAAAAACAATACAACCTATAACCTATCTACTCTGTGACTATCTATTTATTCTACTGATAATCCAGAGTTTTCACCAACTATCATTGAACAATTATCGTATCATCTCCTTTTAATTTCAACCTCTATTGGCAAGTCTTCTTTAACTCCTTGTTGACTATCTTCAAAAATAATCATGCCTCGATAAAAACCTTCGCTTACTTCTTTAGGTATCTGTAATCTAAAAATGAAATTCTTCTCGCGGGCCGAAGGAAGCTTTAAATTTGTATATACTAGTTCAAACCAATCTTTTATCTGGCCGCTAGCTGATAATTTCAAGTTTAACTCTTTATCTAGACGATTTAAAAGAGTGTATTGTTGACTACGCAAAACGCCACTTACAGTTTCGATTTTTATATCTTTTGGTATTACTTCTAAGGCCGAAAGCAAATTGCCTTGAGATTCTTGGCCGAATTGAGCAACTTTTACTGAAAAAGGAAACTCCTTAACTAATCTACTCGGGCCACGATAGCTAAGACGCAGCTGAGCAATATAATCACCGGCAGCTAATGTATTTGGAAAATGACCAATGAAGTATCTTCCAGCATTCGCATAAACCATGCCCTTCCCGGATCTTAGGGTTACTTCTCCTTTTCGCTTCTTATCTTTAGTCATTATTAAAACTGTGGCCTCACCGCGAAAATGAACGTTTCCAGTATTTTTAACTAAGGCTGCAAAAAAACTCCCTTTCTGATTAGGGAACTCCTTAACTACTTTTCCTTTTAATCCGTTCGCCTCTACCTCAGTTAAACTTTTAGAATCAATTGGTCCAGAAAAATAAAAAAAATCGTTAACCTCAGCCTGTTTTATTAAAGGTTTACTGCCCTTAACCGTAATCTGCAATAAAGAGGCTAGACGAAAAGCAACCTTTAACCCCTTTTGAGTGGTCTCTTCTTCACCAATTGGCTCAAACATTACTGCTGCGTAATAGCCACCAGAAGGAGTTCCAGCCGGAACTCTTAGCCTTAAAGGTATTTTCTTGGTAGCTAAAGGTTTAAGGCTTATTATCTTATCACGCACCTCAATCCAGTTTCCAACACCTTTAGGGTCATCGCTAGGTTCAAGAAAAACTAACTCCCCATCCTCGCTCATGTATACTGTCTCGATATAAACCTTAGCCTTTAAGTTCCCATCAGACCCAGAATTAGTTAATCTCAAGATAAACGATCTTGAACCTCCAGGATTCGATATAATCTCCAAGCTCGGGGGCTTAACTACCAAAGAAAAGCCTTGAGCCTGATAAGGCCCAATTAGACAAAAAAGAGTCAAAATTATGAGTAATTTTCGCATTTTATTAGTCTTTATTCTTAACTCATTATATACCAATGATTTATAATTGTCAATTTAAAGCTAAAAATTGAAATTAGCTTGTTTTTTCAAACAAAATATGTTACAGTTGAGATGGTTCATTTGATAATTAGTTTTCCTTTGATAAAGGCAAATTTCGAGTGATCGAAAGACGCAAAGCCACCTGTCCTGATTAACAGGAAAGAGGGGTTACCAAAGAACGTACTCGAAACCCTAAGATTTATTGCCTTAGGGTTTTTTTATTAACCCTTCAGTCAATATTGCCTGAAGGGTTTTTTAATTTAAAGACGATGAAAAACACAAGTTTCTACACAAGACGATTTAAAGGGTTGATGGCGCTAGTATGCGGGGTTTCCGTGGTTGTGGGGGCATTTTTGGCCAATCCTTGCTATGCCAAGGAAAGTAAGAGTTTCAGCATCTCGATAACTATTCCCAAAATCATAGAACAAGTAAATAAGCCTCTTAATCCCCCTCTTCTGAGAGCAGAAGAGCCTGAAGAAAAAGACACAGGGGAAAGGGACAAAAAAAACGAAGTCGAAGCCGACGAGAGCAATTCAAACAAGCTAGACTACCCTGAAGGCTACACGATAATCGTTAAAACTATTGTCCAAGAGCCTTAATTGTAACCTAACCCAACCTGAATTTAATCAAGGTATAACTTATTAGGTTTGGAACAAAGTTAAAGTAACCTGTCCTAAATAGTCACCAGCTGGCTTATCCAAGCCAATTGGCAATACTCCTGGTGCGTCATTAGCATCGCCGGTACCAATGCCATAGAAAATTCTCAACCAACCACCAGCAAGCTCAAGATTAGTATAATCTATTCCATCACTGTTAAGATAACTATACTTATTCAAATCAATAGCTGACTGTGGCCCCGTCTGCTTAACAAACACTACGTTGATATTCTGATCTAAGGTCTCCGTTCCACCAGTTCTTACTACTGATGTCCTGGTATGTTGTATGGTCCAGCTAGGAACATTAGCAGTAATTCCGACGTCTACAGCATAGGTAAAGTCAGACCTAAAAACATTATATTGAGAATCCAACCAAAGTTCTCCAAAGTCAACATTTCCAGCCGGAGACCAATTAGCACCAGCAATCTTGCTAATATCAACGTTAAACCCGTTCTGTTGCGGTATGTTGGCCTTGACATCATACTTGTCGGTTTGGAGGGCCGTTTGAGCAAAGCTAGTAAAAGCTAAGCTTAATGCTACCAAGAGCAAAAGACTGATTTTGTAACTTTTTCGCCACATAACTACTCCTTTTTTTGTCTTGTCCGATTTCTGGACACTAAATATCAATAATCTCAAAAAACCCTTTAAAATAAGACTAAAATCAACGATGCTAGAATACTGTAAACGCTTTCATTAGAATATAACATGGTATCCTAAAAAAAACAAGTCTAATTTTATGTTATATTTAGGAGGTAGTTTAAGAAGGAAAACTCTCGCTTGTTGAAGGAAATTGGCCATTTTTTACATCCTGAATAAACTTTAAAGTAGCCGAATGCACTTCCTGGCCTAAACTTTTATAACGCCGGACGAATTTAAGTTCTTTGCCCGGATAAAGACCAAGAAAATCATAAAGAACTAAAACTTGACCATCACAATATTTACCAGCCCCAATGCCAATGGTCGGAATCTTTAAACTTTTAGTAATCTGACGACTGACCGACAAAGGTATACACTCTAAAACTAAACTGAAAACTCCTAAATCCTCTAAAAGCTTTGCCTGGTTAAATAAATCTTTAGCTGACTTATCATCTTTACCCTGAACCTTATAGCCACCGAGAAGATGAGCAGTCTGAGGAGTAAGTCCGATATGACCGACAACCGGAATTTTATTTTTAATTAATTTTTTTACTACCTGGGGACATTTACTAAACCATTCAATTTTAACTGCATCAGCCCCATGAGCAATAAACTTTTTAGCATAATAAAGGCATTTAGCAGGATCTTTCTGGTAACTAGCATAAGGCATGTCAGCAACTACTAAGGCTCGGGCCACCCCCCTAGCTACAGCTTGTGTATGATTAAGCATCTCAGCTATAGTTACTTCACGAGTTTCTTTTAATCCCAAAACAACATTAGCTAAAGAATCTCCGACCAAAATTATATCTATACCCGAAGCATCCAAAATCCGGGCAAAAGAATAATCATAGCAAGTAAGCACAGTTATCTTCTGCTTAGCTTTCTTGGCTAGAATATCTTTAACTTTAACCTTATTCATAACTAGTTACGATTCCTCCCTCTTCAACAATAAATATTTTCGCTAATGAGGGATTTTTAATCAGAAATTTCTCTATACCCTCTCTGCCACTTATAAAAAAGGCCGTAGCCAAAGCATCGGCCACAGCGCAACTCTCGGCAATCACACTAACACTTATAATATTGCTACTAGCCGGATATCCGGTACGTGGGTCTATTAAATGAGAATAACGCTTTCCGTTTCGATCGAAAAACTGCTCATAATTGCCTGAAGTAGCTATTGACTGATTAACTATTACCTTAGTTTCAATTATCTGACCACGTTCTCTGGGGTCTCTCACTCCAACCTGCCAAGGTTTAGCGTATTTTTTACCTAAACAATACATATCGCCGCCAGCATTGATTAAGGCCGACTTCACACCCTTTGCTTTTAATTTTAAAACTGCTTTATCAACCATATAACCTTTAGCGATAGCGCCCAAATCAATGACCACGCCTTTTTTATTTATTTTTATGGTTTGGTTCTCAAGATCAATCTCAAGGCCGCTAATTCCGCCTAAATCCCTAATCTGTTCAATCAAAGTTTGCGAAGGTAGTGACGTTTGATCTGTTTTCTTTATTAACCTTTTCCAAAATTTATACAAAATACCCCGACTCACATCAAAGCTACCTTCAGTCAAATCTGTTAACTTTTTAGAAAGCTCTAAAATCTCGATTAAATCGTCTGAAGCCTTAAATGGCACAGCATAAGTTCTGTTAAAAACTGAAATCTCTGATTCCGAATCAAAAGCATTAAAAATCTTGTTTAATCTCCTAAACTCACTATAAACAATATTTGACGCCTCAGGATTAGGAGATGTTACCTCTAGATAAGTTCCGGCAATTACAAACTTATTTTTATATAGTGGCTTAGAGCAAGCAACTAAAAAAATTAATAGAATTAAAACTAATAGTTTTCTAATCATGAGTTTTGTTTTAAACCTAAAAACAGGAAAATCACTTGCCTTTCCATTGAGCAGTTGCCTTATTCTTTATGCCACCACGATTTGAAAATTCACCAATTATGATGATTTCATAAGGATTTAAAACAACTTTTAAATCCTCAAGAATTTTATTAACCGCATGTTCATTGTAAACTTTTACACTCCGAAAAGAATAAAGATAATATTTTAAACTCTTCAACTCAATAAGCTTGCGACGGGGAATGTAGCGTATGGTTAAATTGGCAAAATCAGGTAACCCGGAATAAGGACAGATGCAGGTAAACTCATCGGTAGTTGATTCAACGGTTATTTTACGCTTAGGATACTCATAATCAATAACCTGTAAGATACTAGAATCTATATCTTTCGGCAAAAAAGCTTTACCAGCTGTCTTTTTAGCCTTCTTTTCACACTGATCTTGAACTCTATCTTCGTAAATCATCGGCAGTATTATATCAGATTTTTGGAAATAGGTGAAAACAAAACCTTTTATCTTTTTTTAAACAGTCTTTAATGCACTTCAACCCGCTCATAAACCGGCTTAGCCCATTTACTTAAGCAATCAGTATCAAAATGATAAGCGGTAAAGCTCCTCAAGATAGACAATATCTCTTCCTGACATTTAACCGGAATTTGCAAACGGTTAACCATAGTAAATTCGCTATTTTGTATATAGCTAATGCAGCGCGATGCCTGATGGCTCAAAATCCGGACATCTCTAACCTGACTGCGGCAACCCGGGCAAACAAACCCCCCCTTAGAGACACTAAAAGTATTCTCTTTCTCTAATACTCGCTGACAACTAATACAATGGTTAAGTTCTGGTTTGAATCCCGATAAAGTTAAAAATTTTATTAAGAAAACATAAAAAACCATAGATTCTTTATCATTCTCTAGTAAATTTAAGCAATTTCTCAATAAGTTAAAAACGTAAGGATTACTATCCCAAATCTGGGTTACCTTATCGACAAAATTGAATATCTGTCCGGCTATTTTTGCTTTTTCCAAATCTGAACCCAAATAACTATAACCGGATATCATATCCACATGAGAAACAAGCCAGATTTCGCTTTTTTTAGGATAAAAAAGAAATTCGTTAAGGCTAAAAATATCTAATGATGATGAAAATTCACGTTTATTAGTATAAAACCCTTTTAAGATACCACGGATCTTACCAAAACGCTCAGTATAGATAGTAGCGATTAGACTGGTTTCACGAAAATTGTACCTTTTTAAAATAAAGCCTATGTCTTTTTTAACCATAGTTTTTCCATTAACTCTTTCTGCTTTTTTTCGATCAAATCGCGCTTTTTCTTGCTACGATCATCATAGCCAATAAGATGTAAAATTCCGTGCAAGCAATAGAGCAAGACCTCTTTCTGCCAATCAACCTTTAAACTTTTAGCAACTTTTACCGCCTCCTCGACTGACACTACTATCTCACCCAAATAATCAGGATCTAGAGGATCAGAAAGATCAAAACTAATAACATCGGTAGGGGTTGTTTTTTTTAAATAACGCTTATTTAAATTAACAATAAAAGCGTTATCAACTAAAGTTAAAGATATCGTTTTACTAGGGATTAACAGAAGACCGGCTGCTTTTTCTAAAGATTTACTAAGAGTTTTAAGATTTACTCTCTTTATTTTTTGACGGTTTGTTATTTCGATTTTCATCTTTAGGGTAGTTCACGCGAGTGTGAAATATAGCATTTAAAATGCGGGTAAAACTTTGGGTAATTTTTTCAATATCTCTTAAAGTAAGATTACACTCATCCAATTCGCCTTCCATAAACCTTTTCTTAACTACCTCTCTGACCATTTCCTCTATCCGAGCCGGGGTCGGCTCTTCAAGGGTTCGCGATAAAGCCTCAATCGTATCAGCTAAAGCCACAATGGCAGTTTCTTTAATCTGAGGTTTTGGCCCCGGATAACGATATTCTTCTTCATGCTTTCCTTCTGGTTCAAGTTCTTTGGCCCGCTGGTAAAAAAAATAAACTAAGGTTCGTCCATGATGTTGGGCAATAAAATCAATAATTTTAGAATTAATTCGGTATTTTTTAGCCAGATCAATCCCATCTTTTACATGGTTAAAAATAATCAACTTACTCATTGAAGGCTTAAGATTTTTATGAACATCACGATAACTAATTAGATTTTCTACAAAATAGTCGGGTTTTATCATCTTGCCAACATCATGATAATATGCACCGACCCGAGCGAGCAAAGGATTCGCGCCGATAGCTTCTGCAGCAGCTTCACTCAAATTAGCAACCACCAAAGAATGTTGATATGTGCCTGGAGCTGCTAAAATTAACTTCCTTAATAAAGGGTGATTAAAATCAGACAACTCAAGCAAAGATACATTAGTAACAACTTTAAATACATATTCAAAAACCGGCTGAAACAACAAAACGATTCCTGAAGATATAACACCATTGAGCACGCAAACCTTAAGTAAACTTAAATCAATACCCGATAGAACAAAAAGATTCTGTTCCCTTTCCATAAGAAAGGCTATCAAAAATTGAATAATTCCGGCAATTAGCCCCGCCTTAATAATCTGAAAACGCCGCCGAGCTCGATAGCTAAGCATAGCCGCAGACAGTGAACCAATGAAAAGACTAATTCCTAAATTAAAATTTCCTCCATCGATTCCGGCGCTTAAAGCCGAAATAAAAATAATAAACAACAATGATAACTCTAGGTTGTTGAACAAAAGAGTAATCAGTATTGCAAAACCAATAGCAATAACGCCATAACCGGAAATTGGGAAAATTACAATGGTCAGGAGCGGTATCAATACAGCAATCGCAGCCAATATTGATAAGTCCAAATAATTAGGCAGGTTGTTTATCTTTCTTAAAAAACTGGCATAGATAAAAAGAACTAAGGCTAAGGCCAGAAAAGAAAAATCAATCGAGTAGATAAAAAAAACATAGCCAACAATCGAAAAAAAAGTTATACCAATAATAGAATTATCAAAGTTAATCCCTTTTTTAGCTATGGTAATTTTCATAAACTAAACTGCTCTTTAAACTAAAAACTGTTAATCCAAAGTGGGTATTTTCAGCTTAACACCAGGATATACCTTATTCGGACTCTTTAAAACATCTTTATTCACATCATAGATAAAATTCCACTTTCTGGTAGTTCCGTAAAATTTATGAGAAATTTTCTGAAGAGTGTCGTTCTTCTTAACCTTATATAATGTATAAGCTTCATCTGTCGACTCAGCGTCAGACTCATCTAACTGATCCAAAGTAACCACTTCGACGTCAACCTCAGCATCGGTGGTTTCTTGATAAAGCGCATCATCTTTCTGAGCTTTACTTTTAAACGATCCAAACTCTACTTCGACAACTGATACTTTCCGATTCGGACCTAATTTACTTTCTTTAGATTCAACCTCAGCATCTCCAAAAAGAACCCCTTGATTTCCATTAACTTCGGTATCTATTCGGGGCTTTTCGATCTCATAAGTCCGCACAGTCATGCAACCAACTAAAAAAACAACGCTTAATAACACTAAAATATTTCTCATCACTACCCCCTCTTTACTCTTTTATCTATTCTGTTTATTCTTCTTTGAGACACTCTATATTAAGTTCCTTTAACTGCTTCTTTGAAACCTGACTTGGAGCTTCAGTCAAAGGACAAATACCTTTTTGAGTCTTAGGGAAAGCAATAACTTCCCTGATACTTTCTGAACCACTTATTATAGCATAGAGTCGGTCAAGACCAAAGGCAATACCGCCATGAACCGGAACGCCGTACTTAAAAGACCTCAATAAAAAACCGAACTTACTCTCAGCATCTTCTTTAGAAATCCCTAAAATACTAAAAATTTTCTGCTGCAGTTCAGGACAATGTATCCTTATTGAGCCACTACCTAGTTCCTGGCCATTTAATACTAAATCATAAGCTCGAGCTCTCACCTTTGATAAGTCTCCATCAAGAAACTTCATATCTTCAGTATTAGGCGAAGTAAACGGATGATGGCTCATCTGCCAAGACTTATCTTCCTGATTAAGCTCAAAAAGCGGAAAGTCAACAACCCAGACAAAGCGATAATCCCCTTCACCGACATCAGGCTTATCACTCTTATATTTTTCAGCTGCCTCACGATGAGTAATACGCTTAAAAGGAGTTTTGATCTCAACTCCCAAAGCTTTAGAGAAAACTTCAGCAAACATTCTCTCGACTAGCGAAAAAATATCATCCTCCTCGATGAAAGATAATTCCATGTCCAACTGCGTAAACTCCGGCTGGCGATCCTTACGCAAATCTTCATCACGAAAACAACGAGCAATCTGATAATATTTATCAATACCCCCGACCATCAAAATCTGCTTAAAAAGTTGCGGTGACTGAGGTAGAGCGTAAAATTTACCTTGCTGGAGACGACTAGGCACAAGATAATCCCTGGCTCCCTCAGGTGTTGATTTATTAAGAAAGGGAGTTTCAATTTCTAAAAAATCTTCTTTGTTCAAAAAGCTTCTAAATTCCTGGTTAAACTTGTGTCTTAACTCAAGTTTTTTCCTAACTTCTTCACGACGTAAATCAAGATAACGATAACGCAAGCGGGTTTCTTCACCAATTTCAGCCGTGCCATCAAGCTCGAAAGGCAAATCCTGAGCCTTGCCAATAATCTCTAGCTGCTCAGCACAAACTTCAATAAGCCCAGTAGGAATATTAGGATTTTCGGTATTTTTCGGTCTTAAACCAACTTTACCGATAATTTTTACCGAATCTTCATTACGTAATTTTTTTGCTTTCTCATAAGTTTCCTGATTAGGTTTGGGTAAAAATATCACTTGGGTGATTCCATAACGATCACGAATGTCGATAAAAATAAGCTTACCATGATCGCGCCGTGAAGCAACCCAGCCACAAAGACTTACTTCTTGATTGATATTATCATTATTTAATTGACCGCAGGTGTGAGTTCTGAGCATAAATCTCCTATCTTTACTTGTTTTTGACTTCCTTTTTCCATATCCTTTAAAAGCACGCAACCTTGCTTAAATTCATCATCGCCGACAATTACAACGTAGCGTGCACCATTTTTCTGAGCAAACCTTAATTGGCCTTTTAAAGATTTCTGACAATAATCATAGTCAGAGATTATCCCTTCTTTTCGTAAACTATTCAAGATTTTAAAAGCCGGTTCTCTAAGATCTTCTCCGGCAATAGCTATAAAAACATCAACTTTAGGCTGATCATCTTTTTTATCTAAAGCCAAAAGTATTCTCTCAACACCTAAAGCAAAACCGATGGCTGGCTTACTTGGACCACCTAAAGCATCAATTAGGTTATTATATCTGCCTCCGGCTCCAATCGCACTCTGAGCACCCAGCCTAGAAGAAGTAATTTCAAAAACCGTGTTCGTGTAATAGTCGAGTCCACGAACCAAATAAGGCTCATGAACATATTTGACGCCTAAATCTTTAAGTAAATTTGTTAAATTTTTGTAATTTTTTGAACAATCAGAACAAAGATGATTGCTTGACCCATCTTGTCCAATAAAGCTTTTAACTTGCTTACGGCACTCTTCTTTTTTGCAATCTAAAACTCTTAAAGGATTAACCTCTGATCTCCTAAGGCAATCTTCGCAAAGCTGCTTTTTAGCCTTAGTTAAACTCTCTTTGAGTAAACGGCTAAATGCGTCCTTATCCTTCTTACAACCTAAAGAGTTTATCAGTAACTTTTTCTCCTTGATCCCAACTGAATCCAAAATCTCTAAACTCAAAAGTATCATCTCAGCATCAAGATAAAAACTGTCTGAGCCAATAGCTTCGGCACCTAAATGATGAAACTGGCGCAAGCGCCCCTTCTGGGGACGTTCGCCACGAAACATTGGACCGACATAAAAGAATTTATGAAAATCGCTTTTTTTATGCAGTGAGTTCTGAAGATAATATCTAACAACTTGGGCAGTGCCTTCAGGGCGTAAAACAACATCCTTACCCTCTATCTTAAACATCTGACGTTCAACAATATCAGTACCTTGCCCTACCCCTCTAATAAATAAATCCTTCTCTTCCAATAAAGGCAGGATAATTTCCTGATATCCGTACAAACCGAATATTCTCTGAGCTTCATCACTAATGGCTCGAAAAGTTAAGGCTTGAGAAGCATCAAAATCTAAAGTCCCGCGTATATTATTATACGTCTTCTTCACTTATTTTTTCCTCCTGTAAGATTGCGGAAAGGTACCCGTGGGAGGGAGCTGCTGAGGTTCATATTAGGAAGAGCTACTTTATGTGCTTTTTCATTTCCAGGCCAGGCTTAAAAACAACAGTCCGTCTCTCCGGAACAGGCACGACCTCTCCGGTTTTCGGGTTTCTGCCAATTCTTTTTTTTCTTTTCTTGACCTGAAACACCCCAAAATTCCGCAGCTCAATCCTATTGCCAGCCTTAAGGGCTTCTAAAATGGCATCAAAAGTCCTTTGGACCACTTCCTTTACGACTACCTGCTTTACCTCGGTGTCCTGGCTGATTTTAAGAACTATATCGCGTTTTCTCATACTCTAAGTCTATCAACCTCAAGTCTTAGTGTCAAGAATAAATTTCTCTGAAAAACCTTAAAAATTGGCTTTTTTACCAATTTTCCTTTATAAAACAAGGGATAAATTATCACTACCGACCACCGAAGAGACCTCTTTTAAGGCCTGCTCGTTAACGGTAATACTAAAGGAATTGGCAGTTTTAACCTTAACCCCGCCGAATCTAGGATCCTTGAAAGAAAAAAGAATCGGGACATCGCCCTTATTATCAGTAAAAACTTTCTTTAGCTTATCTAGCGGCAAACCATTACCTTCAATAAAAATATTCATCTGCTTAATACTATCAACTAACTTATCTACCGGTATAATCTTAGAAGCTAATATCTTAGGTACTCGTTCTTTAGACTCAACTTGACCTTTTAAAGTTATAACTATCTTTTCTCGTAGGTACATTCCGGCCTCCTCAAAGAGACGCGGAAAAACAAAAACTTCAATACTGCCGGTTTCATCTTCGATCTTTAAAATGGCCATTCGCTGGCCTTTCTTGCGAGTAGTAATCAGACGTAGCTTCTCAATCACCCCGCAGACTATCACTTCCTGACGCATTGGACGCTCATAGAGCGAAGAAATTCTTTCTCGTTTAACATAATTAATAACATCCGAATAAGAACGCAGAGGGTGCCCGGTTAAATAAATACCCAAAAGCGACTTTTCAAAGTTTAAAATCTGGGAAATCGGCCACTCTTCAACATCAGGAATTGTTTCATCTTTAGGCATTTCAAAAAGCATAAGTTGAGAAGCATCTCTTTTTTTACCACCCTTTTCCAATAATCTATCTAAAAGCGCTACCATCTGAGCACGTTTTAATCCAAAAGAATCCATAGCTCCTACTTTTACAAGGCTCTCATTAACCTTTTTATTAACTACCCGCGAATCCACTCGCTCACAAAAATCAAAAATACTCTCAAACTTAGCCTCTTTTCTCATAGCAATAATACTTTCTAGGGCTACTTGGCCTACGTTCTTAATTGCCAAAAGGCCAAATCGAATATTGTTATCATCAGTTACCGTAAAATTAGCAAAACTAGTATTTATATCCGGAGGAAGAACTTTAATTTTCATTTGAGCCGATTCATTAACATACTCAACAATCTTATCAGTATTATTACGCTCGCTAGTTAAAAGAGCAGCCATAAACTCAACTGGATAGTTTGCCTTTAGATAAGCTGTACGATAAGAAATCATGGCATAGGCAGCCGAATGACTACGGTTAAATCCATAACCGGAAAAATAATCGATCAAATCAAAAATTTGGTTAGCGATTGAAGCCGGAATTTTATTCTTAGCACAACCCTCCATAAACAAATGTCGCTGCTCATCCATAATTTCAGGAATCTTCTTGCCGATAGCCTTACGCAAAAGATCGGCCCGGGACATATCAAATCCAGCCAGCTTTGAAACTATTTGCATAATCTGCTCTTGATAGAGAATTATTCCATAAGTTGTTTTTAAGATTGATTCGAGAGCCGGATGAATATAGGTAATCTGTCTTTTGCCCTGTTTGCGGTTAATAAAATCATCAACCATGCCGCTGCCTAAAGGTCCCGGACGATACAAAGCTAAAACAGCAATTAAATCCTCAAACTTAGTTGGAATCATCTTAGTTAAGATGCCTCTCATCCCTCTACTTTCAAGCTGAAACACTCCAACTGTATCGCCCTTAGCCAGGAGTGAAAAGGTTTTTTTATCATTAAGTGGAATCTTAGCGATATCTACGTCCTTACTTTTAGTTCGCCTGATAATTTTTACGGTCTCTTCAATTACAGTAAGAGTCTTAAGGCCTAAAAAATCCATCTTAAGCAATCCGGTCTTCTCAAGTGACCCCATATCAAAACCAGTAACCGTCTCACCATCAGAACCTTTGATTAAAGGCACTCTTTCTATTAAGGGCCGATCAGATATCACAACTCCCGCCGCATGGGTTGAAGCATGTCGCGAAAGACCTTCCAACTGCATAGCCACATCAATAAGGCGCTTTATCCGAGCATCAGCATCGTAGGCTTCCTGAAGTTCCGGACTTAAAGATAAGGCACCTTTTAAAGTTGTGTTTTGACCAGGGGTATAAGGAATCATCTTGGCTATTCTATCGACTTCGGAATAGTTTAATCCCATAACCCTACCAACATCTCTAACTACGGCTCGGGCTAACATAGTTCCAAAAGTAATAATCTGGGCAACACAATCCTTACCGTATTTTTTTGCTACATACTCTAAAACCTGAGCTCTTTTTTCATAACAAAAATCAATATCAATATCAGGCATTGAAATTCGTGCTGGGTTCAAAAACCGCTCAAAAAGAAGCTGATAAGCCAAAGGATCAATATCGGTTATCTTCAAAAGATAGCTAACAATACTTCCAGCGGCCGATCCTCGACCGGGTCCCACTGGGATATGATTCTCTTTAGCAAATTTAATTAAATCCCAAATAATTAAAAAATAGCTGGCAAAACCAGTTTTCTTAATTACACCCAACTCATAGTCCAAGCGATCCTTAACTTCTTTATTGACTTTAGGATAACGTTCACTTAGATTTTGAACGCAAATTTTTTTAAGATAGTCTTCCTCGACTTCGGTTTCCGGTAAAGGAAAATGCGGCAAGTGTATTTTAGAAAAATCCATAGTCAGATTACACTTTTGAGTAATCTCTAAGGTATTTTTTATAGCCTGGGGAATTTCTTTAAAAAGATCCTTCATCTCAGCAGGCGTACGAAAATAAAACGTATCGCTATTGAATTTAAAACGCTTAGGATCAGATAACATCCCCTGGGTCTGGATAGCTAAAAGTGCCTCATGAGCAAAAGCTTCTTCTTTCTCTAAATAATGGATATCGTTAGTAGCTACCAAGGGTATTCCCAGCTCTTTTGAAATCTTAACTAGTTCAGAATTTATTTTCTTCTGCTCGTCAAGCCCATTCTCCATAACTTCAAGATAAAAGTTACCTTTACCAAAAATATTTAAATATTTATCAGCACACTTGTAAGCACCTTTTAGGTCACCGGAAAGAATATAAGAAGGAACCTCTCCCTTAAGACAAGCACTAGAGGCAATTAAACCCTTGCTATGTTGTGCCAGCAGCTCATGGTCAACCCGAGGCTTATAGTAAAAACCTTCTAAATGAGCTAAACTTACCAGCCTAATGAGGTTAGCATAACCTACTTCATCTTTAGCTAACAAAATAAGGTGATGATTAGTGTCAACACCAGGCTTATATTCACGGTCGAATCGCGAACCAGCAGCAACATAAACCTCACAACCAATTATCGGCTTAATCCCGCGCTTAACGCAAAGACTATAGAATTTTATTGCCCCAAAAATATTCCCATGATCAGTCATGGCTAAGGCTGGTAATTTAAGCTGAACTGCTTTATCGACTAGACGACTTAAGAGGCAGGCCCCATCTAAAAGGCTATACTGAGTATGTACATGCAGATGAACAAAATCGGAATGTTCCATTATTCCCACTCGATAGTGGCTGGAGGCTTTGAACTAATATCGAAAACTACTCGATTTATTCCTCTTACTTTATTAATTATCGAATTTGAAATCTCATCTAAAACTTCATAGGGAAGCTTAGCCCAATCAGCGGTCATGCCGTCAGAGCTAGTCACTGCCCGTAAGGCTACCACATGCTCATAAGTGCGCTTGTCCCCCATGACTCCCACCGTTTTTAAAGGCAAAAGTACACAAAAAGCCTGCCAAGTTTCGTTATAAAGACCACTTTTTCTCATTATTTTTTCAACAATTGCATCAGCCTCTCTTAATATTTTAAGCTCGCTGGCTTTGACCTCTCCAATAACCCTCACTGCTAAACCAGGACCGGGAAAAGGTTGCCTTTGGATAATCGTCTCTGGAAGTTCGAGAATTTTAGCGATTTCTCTAACCTCATCTTTAAAAAGCAAGCGAAAGGGCTCAATCAACTTTAACTTCATATCTGAAGGAAGTCCGCCGACATTATGATGAGATTTTATCCGAGCAGTCGGGCCGCCGAACAAAGGTATCGATTCAATCACATCAGGATACAAAGTTCCCTGAATAAGAAACTCAACATTCTTTATCTGCCTTGCCTCTTCCTCAAAAATTCGAATAAATTCATAGCCGATAATCTTACGCTTCTTCTCAGGATCAACGACCCCTTTTAACTTTTTCAAAAAGGAGGAACTGGCATCAACATAACGCAGGTCAATCTTGTAATGGTCTCTAAATATTTTAATAACTTGCTGAGCTTCGCCTTTACGCAACACTCCGTTATTTACAAAAATACACTTAAGCTTTCTGCCCACCGCTTTGCTAATTAAAACTGCAGCGGTTGAAGAATCTACTCCTCCGCTTAAACCACAAATAACATTCTTTTTACCAACCTTTTTCCTTATCGATTCTATTTGTTCGGATATAAAGTCTTCTAGCTGCCAGTTAGCAAAGCAATCACAAATTCTAAATAAAAAGTTAGAAATAACCTGAATACCTAATTCGGTATGAACCACTTCCGGATGGAATTGAACCCCATAGATCTTTTTCTTTGCATTACCGATTGCGGCAAACTTTGTGCTAATCGTATGAGCTAGAACTTTAAAGTCTTTGGGTAAGCTTAAAACCTTATCGGTATGGCTCATCCAAGAAGTGATTTTAGCTGCCAGCGAAAAGAAAAGGTCCTCATGCTGATCAATATACATCTCAGCTCGGCCATATTCTCGCTTCTTTGACTCGCCGACCTTGCCGCCTAAAGTTTTAACAAAAATCTGCATACCATAGCATATTCCTAGAATTGGTATACCTAGTTCAAGGATTTCTTTCTTAATCTTAGGAGCTTTCTTTTCATAAACGCTATGCGGACCGCCGGAAAGGATAATTCCTTTAGGTTTAAGCTTCTTGATCTTATCAATCGCTATATTGCAGGGCTCAATTACACTGAAAACTTTCAGCTCTCTAACTCTTCTGGCAATAAGCTGCGTATACTGCGAACCAAAATCAAGAATTAAAATCGTGTCTTTTTTCATTTGCCCATACCAACTCTCTGGGAAGCTTGAAAAACCTTTCCTTCAGTTTGGATTGAAGGAGCAATAATAATCTCAACGAAGTGCATTTCTTTAATGTTTTTTGCGCCTAAAGAGGCCATTGACGTTGAAAGCGCGCCCATAATGTTTTGTGACCCATCATCAACACTAGCTGGGCCAAAAATAATCTGTTCTAAGCTTCCGGTCACGCCAACTTGAATTCGAGTTCCTCGAGGAAGGTTGCCATGAGAAGTGGCCATCCCCCAATGGAATCCCCTTCCTGGTGATTCTTCTGAACGAGCAAAAGCCGAGCCAATCATCACACTATCAGCACCGCAGGCAAAAGCTTTACAAACATCTCCACCTCGACTCATCCCACCATCAGTAATAATCGAAACATACTTTCCGGTCTTTTGAAAATAAAAATCTCTAGCTGCAGCACAATCAACTGTTGCCGTCACCTGGGGGACTCCGATACCCAAAACACCACGAGTCGTACAAGCAGCTCCGGGGCCTACGCCGACTAAAATACCGGCACATCCGGTTTCAAGAAGCTCTAAGGTAACATCATAAGTTACGCAATTACCGACAATTACCGGGATCTTCCTTTGCTTGCAAAACTTTTCTAAATTTAAAGGTTTATATTTAGTGGCAATATGCCTGGCTGTAGTGACAGTTGATTGAACCACAAAACAATCTGCTCCGGCTTCCTCAGCTAACACAGAAAATTTATCGGCATTCTGTGGAATGCAACTTACTGCCGCATAGCCGCCAGACTTCTTTATTTCCTGAACTCTTTTTGCGACTAGCTTTTCCTTTATCGGGGTCGTATAAAGCTTCTGAATAAGATTAGTTGCCACCTGGGGGTCAGTATTTGATATTTCCTCTAATACTTCATCAGGGTTATCGTATCGGGTTTGTACCCCGTCTAAATTTAAAACTGCGATTCCTCCCAAGCGTGACATCTCAGAAGCGAATTTTACTCCAACCACTCCATCCATTGCCGCCGCTAATATCGGAACTGCAAACTTTTTCCCATTAAAATCCCAAGAAATATCTATTTCTTCAGGATTTAAAGTAATATTTCCCGGAGCAAGGGCAATTTCATCAAAACCATAGCACCTACGAGCTCTTCTTCCTATACCAATCCATTCAGCCATAATTAACCTCCTTTAATAACCGTGTTGATCGCGTATTTTCTTTTCCAAAGAATTTGCCGCAGCCGTTGATATTAGCTGAAGCTTATTAATATATTCTTTTACTTTTGATCTATCTTTTTTCTGAGCATTAACGTTAGCTAAGGTAACATAACACTGCGCCCTTAAAATATCAAAATTCTTAGGAGCTGAGCCAATCATCATGAGAGCTTCCTCGGTAGACTCAATGGCAGCATCATAATATCCCTTCTTAGCATAACTCAAACCCATCATGTGCTGAGAACTAACCACCCCTTCTGTGGCGTAATAGTATTCCTCGCTTCCCTTTTCAGTTTTAGCTTGAGCTTTTTTAAAATAATCGACTGCTATCCTAAATTCACTATCTAGAATCGCCTTTTCGCCAGATTCAGTCAAATCAGCAACATCCATTTTAAGCTTACCATAAATCCGTTTCTGATCATCAGGACTATATACTCTTTGCTTATATATTTCATCTACATGCCACTCGTCAACATAGCCACCAGCTTGCTTTCTGTAAGGCTTTAATCTAGCTAAAAAGGTATGACTAATTACTAACCCCAAATCAAGCGCCTGATCGCAATACCTAATTGCCATATCCGGCTGGTTATTTTCTAAATATATATGCGAAAGATTTAAATAAGCATGAGCATCATAAGGGTTAAATAAAATAGCCTTTTTAGTTTCATCAACTGCCTCTTTGAAATTCTTTTTCCGATAATGGGCCCAACCAAGGTTTTTATGGGCCATAGAGTAATCTGGCTCTAATTCTATGGCTTTTCTTAATATTTTAATCGCATCATCAATTTTGTTTATCTTTTCGTAAGCTGCTGCCAAGTTACTGTAAGCAATGGCTTCTCTAGGAGCAACCTCAATTGCCCTCTTAAACTCTTTAATCGCTAGCTGACTTCTTCCTTGCTGAAAATAAGTTGCTCCGAGCTCGTTATATAAATGTATATTACTCGGATCAATAGCTAAAGCCTTCTTTAGTTGAGCTACGGAATCATTTAACCTCCCAGTCGATGCGTAAAGAGCCGATAGATAGATATGGCCATCAATAAAGCTAGGGTCAGCCTCAACGGCCCTTTCAGCATAACGTATTGCCGCAGCTGAATTCTTTACATACATTTCATCCTTAGCTGATAAGAAATAATTGTAGGCTTTGCTTAACTTAGTAGCAAAGTCTCCCATGCTCATCCTTGAAGTAGAATTAAAAAAACGCTTAACATCGTTAATTGGAATAGCAAAGTTAACATTCTGACCTTCAGGTTTGATAAAGGTCGTTATGCCTACTACCTGACCAGAAACGTCGAAAAGCGGCCCACCACTGTTTCCCGGAGATATCGGCGCACTAAACTGCAATGCGTCTTGACCGGAGAATAAACGCTTGCCGCTATAAAGACCTTCAGTTATTGAATATTCTAAACCTAAAGGGGCCCCGATAACCAAGACTTTACTCCCTGGCTGTAAATAATTGGAATTTCCTAAACTAACCGTAGACAAACCACTAACACCTATCTTAAGCATGCAAATATCCCTAACCACATCATAGTAAGCGATTTCGATTACTGGATAAGTGCGGCCATCCTTAAGTCTAACCTCTATATCTTCAGCCCCGCCAACAACATGAAAATTAGTTACGATTATTCCATTTGAATCGACGACAAACCCGCTACCCTGACTTCTACCATGAGCCGACATTGCCGAAATAACTACAATTGCTGGAGAAACTTGCTGAAACACTTCGGTCGGAGTTTTTTGTAAAATAATCGTTGGCTGCCTTTCTAAATCTGGATATGAACTACCACTCGAACCAGAATCAATTCGCTCAATCTTATCGCGATAGTATTTAATCATTATTCCGTCGATATCGACACGAATTGAATCGCTATTTTGCTCAACGATTCTCCCCCGAACTACCTTCCCGTTTTTAAGATAAATCGTCTCGGAGAAACTCGAAGTTACGAATAAAACTGTTAGCAATAAAACAACTATTACTTTTTTCATAAATTTTTGATATCTTCTGTCTGGGCAACCCCTAGTTCACTCATAAACTTATCGATAGCCGCAGTTTCCTCAAGATCATCAATAAGTCTTTCCTTAAAAACAATCTCTTCTCCTTTAAGAATAAAATTAGAAAGGGCCTGGGCTTCATCTCTAACATTATCCTGGTCATGAACAAAAAAATGCTCCTGGTTTATGCCTTTCCTAAGAACATCTCCTAAAAAATATAAACTTTTATATTTAGTCAAAAAGTTGTTAACTATCACTATCTCTTCTTCAAAAAAATCATGATTAGCAATAAATCCACTATCAATGAATACTAGCTGTGAAGAAAATACTTTCAATGGCAAAATTTTAACCGCCTTAACCATACCTTCTCCAACTGCCTCCTCAATATTAACGCCAAGGTAAAATTTCACCTTTTTAGCCTCTAGCAACTCAATAAGCTTCTCCTTGTGGCCATTAAGAAAATCCAAATTATCAGCTACCAAATTAACTTCCTTGCCTAAATTAATTAAAGAGATGACCAATCTGATCCCCAACCAACTCGAAACACAAACTGTTGCTTCATGAGATATACGCAAAAGATCCTTTAATTTTAATGGGTCTATCTGAGAAAGATAAAAAAATCCTTCCCGATGATCACCCTTAACCTCTATTTTTCTTGATTTAAGGCCTGTGGCTAAAACAACTGCTTCATACTCACAAGGTTCGGCTTTCTTGAAAAAAATCCGTTTACGATTAGGATTAATTCTCTCTACCTGGGCCTGGATAAATTCAATATTTAATTTATTGGCCCATTCCGCTAAATCAATCCGACGAGAAATATCTCCAGGATGAGTTATCACTTCAAGCCTAGAAAAATAATACTTATTTTTATCAATCAGAGTAATCTTTAAGGTAGGATTTCCTGCGCGCAGTTTTTCGGTAAAAGCTAACCCTGATAAACCTGCTCCAATAACAGTAATGTTTTCCATTCTATTTTTTCTGACTTTTCGCTGCTGATACTAAATTAGCAAATAAAAACATTGTAGTCAATCTACCTACACCGCCGGGAACCGGCGTAATAGCCAAAGTCTTTTCTTTGGCTTTATCGAACTCGACATCCCCCACGGTTTTTCCGTTCCTTTGGCCAGTACCAACATCAATTACCACAGCCCCCTCTTTTATCCAGTCAGCCTTAATCAACTCTGGGACCCCGGCTGCTGAAATCAAAATATCAGCATTAGCTATATAGAAAGGCAAATCCTCTTTCTTAGTTGCCTTGTGAACAATAGTTACCGTAGCAATCTCATTAGCTAAAAATAAAGTCAAAGGTTTGCCAATAAGTGAAGAAAAACCGACGATTACAACTCTTTTTCCTTTAAGCTCTACTTTGGTTTCCTTAAGTAGCTCAATAACACTAGCAGCCGTGGGTGAGATAAACTTATTTTCCCCGCTAAAAAATCTACCTAAATTTAATGGATGCATCCCCTCAACGTCCTTATCCGGATCAAGCAAAGAGAACACTTCCTGATCATTCCAATCCGGAAATAAAGGTTTATTTAAGATTATCCCGATTACTTTTGGATCATTGTTTAATTTTTCTAGTTTAGATTTAAGATCTGCCAATGAAACTGCTGGGGATATAATTGGAAAGTCTACACCTAATTCTTCGGCTAACTTCCTTTGGGCTTGATAGTATTCGGAGGTTTTTTGAGCTGTCAGTACTGAGGCTAAACAGAGCTTGCCCACAGACTCTAAGTCTATCTTGATTTGTTTTTTTAACCCCTCACAAAGTTTATCAGCGTGCAAAATTACTGACATTTTCTTAAAGCCTTTTTCAATTCTCCTAGATGCTTATTCTTTTTGCCAAACATCTTAGAATTAGCCTCTAAATTGGAAATACAACCAAAGAGAGTTATCTTTACAAACTTTAAACCGATATGGAAATCGCTAATTATACCTTTTTTTATACCAGATTCCATAGCTTTCGCAAGCGAAAACACCTGCTGGCAATTTTTTGCTAGGTCAACGATCATCTTCTCGCTAATACAAATATTAGCTAAACGCCTGGCCCCTTTACTATTCATGATTTTTTCGAAAAGATAAGCGTCCTTATCAACATAAATGTAGGCCTTATTTCTTAAATTTTTTAAAATAATTATTTGTTTTTTAAATTTTTTAGGATCGGAATAATTAATCGCCTTTTCGATCAAGCTAACCCCCAGGCAAAAAGCTAAAGAAACCGCGCTGCCGCCTCCAGGAGATGGTTTTCGTTTCCCTAAATCATTCAAATAAGTCTTAAATTTAGCTCGATAGGTTTTCATTTTAATGAGACTTGGTTTTTTTGAAATTACTATTTTAAAAAAGCCTTAGTCGAATTAAAGCTCCTTCTGTGCAGTGGTGATAATTGATATTTTTTTATCAACGAAAAATGCTCACTTGTAGGATAACCCTTATGCTTTGAAAAGTTCCACTCCGGATATAAAAAGTGAGCGGTCTTCATCAGATGGTCTCTAGTTACTTTAGCCATAATTGATGCACAAGAGACCTCTCTAACTTTTCTGTCTGCCCCTTTCATGCACAAATAATCCAACGATAAATCAGTACGAAAAAGGGGTCCGTCGATGATAAACTTTGCCTTATTTAAAGCTGGTGAATCTTTCAATAAAGATCTTATTGCTCGATTGAAAGCTAAAAAAGTTGCCTCAAGAATATTAAACTTATCAATTTCGCTAACTTCAGCTATCCCAACCCTAAACTGAGAATTTTCAATTAACCAGGAAAAAGCTTCTTCTCTTAATCTAGCGCTGAGAAGCTTGGAATCTTTAACTTCAAAAGGAGGATCTTTCCTAAGATGTAAAGCGCAAGCGACCACTACTCCGGCCAAAGGACCTCTGCCTGCCTCATCTACACCAACAATCATTATGCTGCTGTAGCTCGTTTACCAATTCTTCCTCGCAAATAATAGAGTCGTTTCCTACGTGGCCGACGACTACCTTGTTTAACTAGTTCTATCTTGTCGATATTCGGAGAATAATAAGGAAAAGTTACCTCATAAGCCTCTCCGTAAGCCAGCCTCCGCACCGTGAAAGTTTTACGATGCATTGCTCCTTGGGTTTTTATTACCACTCCCTCAACCGGATGCAAGCGCACCTTATCTTTCTCCCTAATCTTATAGTAAACTTTAATAATATCACCTGCCCTAAAAACAGGATGATCCTTTTTTAATGATTCCTTTAGCTCTTTCTCAACCATAAATAGTTTATCCATCGCTTACCTCCTTAAATCTGGTCTCTTAATTTTAGTTATTTCTAAAGCTTTAGCTTTTCTCCACTCTTTTATCTGACTATGATTACCGCTTAACAATACCTTTGGCACCTTTAAGCCTCTAAAATCATCGGGCCGTGTATAATGCGGATAATCTAAAAGGTCATTCTCAAAGCTTTCATTCTTAATTGACTCTTTGTCGGAAACCACTCCCGGAATAAGCCGCACCAAACAATCAATAAATACCATCGCCGGTAATTCTCCGCCGGTAAGCACATAGTCACCAATCGATATCTCTTCCTGAGCTAAATGCTTATGCACCCTATAGTCAACTCCTTCATAACGAGGAGTTAATAAAACTAATCGTTCGTATTTTAAAAACTTTTTAATCATTGTCTGATTTAGCTTCTTGCCCTTAGGGCTTAAAAGCAAAATCTTACAACCCTTATCTTTGGCCGGTTTAGGATAAACCGAACGACCCAAGATTGATTCTACGGCTTTAAAGAACGGCTCAGCACCGAAAACCATACCGCCTCCTCCATAAGAAGGAGAGTCTACTTTCTTGTGTTTGCTATTAGTATGGTTGCGTAAATCATGAACGTTTATCTTTACCAATCCCTTAGCCTGAGCTCTCTTTATAATTGACTCGCCCAAGACCGGATAAAACATCTTAGGGAATATAGTAACTATATCAATAATCATATCTTTCAAGAAGCAGCGTTGTTATATTCAGCCAAAAATTCCTTTTTAAACTGAATAAAACTATTATCTTTAATCGCTTGGCGAATTCTTTCTATAAACTTTTTATACCAAAATATATTATGGTAGCTTACCAATTGCACTCCTAGCATCTCCTTAACATTGATTAAGTGTCTCAAGTAAGCTCTTGAGAAATTCTTACAAGTATAGCATTGACACTTTTCATCAAGACTTGAAAAATCATTAATATAAGGAGCGTTCCTTACTACTAGTTCGCCACGACTAGTAAAAGCTGTGCCAGTGCGACCATAACGAGTAGGGACAACGCAATCAAAGAGATCTACTCCTAAACTTATGGCCTCAATTATCTCCGGTGGTTTGCCCGATCCCATAAAGTAACGCAGCAGGTTTTTTTGAGCAAATTCACCTATAAATGAG
The DNA here is from genome assembly GCA_021735655.1 of Candidatus Omnitrophota bacterium. NCBI lineage: Bacteria > Pseudomonadati > Candidatus Omnitrophota > Candidatus Omnitrophota bacterium. The sequence continues at coordinate 23,692 of JAIPGM010000013.1, forward strand.
AGGATATTATACCTCAAATCATGCGGTTCGCCAACACTTAAACCCCCGATGCAAAGACCGTCAAGGTCCAAGTCAGATATAGCCTCCAAGCACTGTTTTCTTAGGTCTGGGTAGGTAGAACCTTGAATAATACCGAAAAAAAGGACCTTATCACTACCATTAGCCTGAAAGTAGGCCTTGCTCTTTTTAGCCCAGTCTATGGTTCTCTCAACGCTCTCGGCAGCTGTATTGTGATCAACCGGAAATTTTACACATTCGTCTAAAGGAACTATCACATCCGAACCTAAATCCAGCTGGATTTGAATAACATCTTCAGGGGTTAATTTAATACTTTTACCGTCTATATGCGACTGAAAAGTAACTCCAGAATCAGTTACCTTACGTAACCGGGCCAAACTAAAAATTTGATACCCGCCGCTATCAGTAATAATCGTCTTATCAAAATTCATAAAATTATGCAGTCCGCCGCTTTTTTTTATCAACTCAGATCCCGGACGCAAATATAAATGATAAGCATTAGCCAAGAGGCCATCAGTAGCGATATCTGAAAGATCTCTAGGGGTTAGGCCTTTAACCGCACCTTGAGTAGCCACCGGGAAAAAAGCCGGCGTAGTAAACTGGCCATGACCACTGGTAAAAGTGCCCAATCTTGCTTGGCTAGTAGTATCCTGTTTGATTATTTTAAACATTATGATTTCCTCGGCAGTTAAAAAAGTTTTTCCTGAGCTTCTTTGTCGTAAGGGATATTTAAATGCTGGTAGGAATTCTTGGTGGCGACTCTCCCACGCGGAGTACGCATAACAAATCCTTCTTTAAGTAAATAAGGTTCAATCACATCTTCTAAATTAATCCTATCCTCGCTTAGAGAAGCTGAGATCGCTTCAATCCCAGCCGGCCCACCGTTATGAACTTTTATTATTGTAGAAAGGTAGCGACGATCCATATCATCCAGCCCCTGGGCGTCTACCCCTATTTTTTCTAAGGCTTCTTTGGTAATTTCTAAATCAATAACTCCCTCTCCAACTACTTGTGCATAATCTCTGACTCTTTTAAGAAGACGATTAGAAAGCCGCGGCGAACCGCGTGAACGCCCAGCAATCTCAAGGCTACTTCTTTGATCAATATGGATATCTAGTAAGGCAGCGCTTCTTTTTATTACTTCAGAAAGCTCATTCGGTTGATAAAAATCAAAATCAAAAAACAAACCAAATCTTCCGCGCAAAGGGGCACTTAAAAGGCCTTTTCGAGTCGTTGCTCCAATAAGGGTAAAAGGCTTAAGGTTAAATTTAACGCTCTTAGCGTAAGGACCTTTATCAATAATAAAATCAATCTGGAAATTTTCCATAGCCGGATAAAGAAACTCCTCAATCACTCGACTAAGCCGATGTATCTCATCAATAAATAAAATATCACCTTTTTCTAAGTTGGTTAAAATACCAACTAAATCCCCAGCGCGTTCAATAGCCGGACCACTAGTTGCGGTAAATTTTCCCTCCATCTGATGAGCAATACAATAAGCCAGAGAGGTTTTTCCCAGGCCAGGAGGTCCACTCAATAAAAGATGCTCCAGTGGCTCAGACCGTCTTTTGGCAGCTTCGATTGATATCTTTAAAGAAGAAATTACATTCTCTTGGCCGATGAACTCATCTAAACTTTGAGGCCGTAAAGAGAGATTTATAATCTGCTCTTCTTCGTTTTCCTTCCAAGAATCAACAAATCTATTTTTTTCCATATTCATTAAAGGGATGTAAAAACATTCTCTCTGCGGGTGATTAGTATTGGACCGAAAAGCTCCTCCTGTACTGCCGCTATTTCCCTTAATTTTATTAACTCTAATATTGCCAAGAAAGTAACGACCGTTTCTAGCTTACTTTTTGCCGATGAAAACAAATCACTTAAAGAAACCTTATCCTTTACTAACAAAAGATGCAGTAAATCGTGGATCTTCTCCTCAACCGTAAATTCATCCTTAACCACCTCAAAAAATATATCTTTAGGTATTTCTTTAAGGGCAGTTTTGAAAGCGCTGATTAAATCAAAAATTGAAGCCTCAATGTAGACTTCCGAATTACCTAAATCGGAAGTACCTTGACGCTTAAAATACCGGTTGCGCTCAATCTCTTTATCCTTTAAAAACTCTGCCGCTTCTTTGAACTTTTCATATTCAAGAAGCCGACGCATTAATTCTTCTCTCGGGTCTTCTTCAAGCTCTTCCGGTTCTTCTTCGCGCGGCAGGAGCATTTTAGACTTAATATTGATCAAGTTAGCAGCCATAACCAAATATTCAGAAGCCATATTGATATCAAGAAGCTGCATCAACTCTAGAAACTGCAAATATTGGTCGATAACTTTAACGATCGGAATATCATAAATATTTAGATGATCTTTTTTAATTAAATAAATAAGTAAATCCAGGGGCCCTTCGAATATGTCCAACTTAATCTTCATATTTTACTTTAAGAACCTATACCCAAATGCAAACAATCTTTAACTTTAGCTATTGTCTTTTGCGCTACTAGCCTTGCTTCTTTGGTGCCTTGATCTAATATCGATCTAACATCGCCATCAGAGAAAGACTCTCGTTTTTTTCGTATCGGAGCCAGAAAACCGTTTAAGGCCTGATATAATTTCTCCTTAACTTCTACATCGCCTACCTTTCCTGACTGATAGCGTTTTTTTAAATCGATAACTTCTTTTTTGTCAGAATTAAAAAGATCATGATAGATAAAAACCGGATTACCCTCAACTGTACCCGGAACATCGGCTCGAGTACGTTTAGGATCAGTATACATACTAAAAACTTTCTTTTTTAGTGCGCTTTCAGAATCAGATAAATTAATTGAATTGTTATAACTTTTTGACATCTTTCGATTGTCAATGCCAACAAGCTTGGAAACTGAAGTAAGTATTGGTTTTGGCTCTCTAAAGATATTTTTTTTATACAGTTTATGGAATTTACGAATAACGTCCCGGGCTAATTCAAGATGTGGCACCTGATCTATGCCCACCGGAACACTATCGGCGCCATATAAAGCTATGTCGGCAGCCTGAAGCACAGGATAGCCCAAAAATCCATAAGTTGCTAACATCCGCCCTTTTAACTCTCTAAGTTGCTCCTTATAGGTAGTGCATCGCTCAAGCCACCCTAAAGGGGTAATCAACGAAAAAACCATTGCTAATTCAAGATGCTCAGGTATGGAACTTTGAATGAACAGCGGACTTTGCTCGGGGTTTATTCCACAAGAAAGCCAATCCTTAACTATCTCAATACTGTTTTCCTTAATATTCGAAGGGTTCTCGTAGTCGCTCATTAAGGCATGCCAATCAGCAACCATGAAAAAGCATTTATATTCTTTTTGTAGCTCAATCCAATTAGAAATTGCTCCAACCCAATGTCCTAAATGCAGTTTACCAGTTGGCCGCATTCCACTTAAAATCACCTTTTTATTCATCTTTGCCATAAATCTAAGTCTTATTTTAATTTACGGGCAATAATCTCTTCATTGAAAACATCGATAATGTCGCCTTCTTGATATTTTTCATAACCGATGCCAATACCGCACTCGGTCCCTTCAGTAACCTCTTTTACGTCGTCCTTAAAGCGTTTCAAAGTAACAACTTTCCCTTCAAAAATTATTTCATTAGCCCGAAATAAATGACAAGGAACCCCGCGGGTAATTTTTCCTTTTTCCACTATGCAACCGGCGACTATACCACTCCTAGACAGTTTAAACACGGCTTTAACTCTGGCTCTTCCCAAAAAGGTACGTTTAATTTGAGGAGTCAACAAACCTTCCAAAGCTGCCTTAACATCATCAATAAGTTCATAAACTATCTGATAGGATCTCAATTCAATGCCTTTTGACTTTGCCTGTTCTCTGACCTGAGCATCTATTCCTACCTTGAATCCAACAATAATCGAATCGGTAACCTCAGCTAAAAGAACGTCAGAAGAATTAACTGCACCGACCCCCTTATGAATTATATTAAGCTCTACCTCTTTAGAAGGAATTTTTAAAAGTGCCTGTTCAACAGCCTCAAGTGTCCCGCCAACATCTGCCTTAAGAATCACCTTGAGCTGTTTTAAGGCGTTTTCTTTCATTTTTTGATAAAGATCTTCTAATTTTAAATGGGCCGTAGGCACCAATTTCTTCTTCTCTTGGACAGCCAGTCTTTTGGCAACAATTTCCCGAGCGCTTTTTTCCTCAGGAACAACTAAAAGTTGATCCCCGGGATTAGGCACTCCGCCCAAGCCAAGGATTTCAATCGGATGAGCTGGGCCAGCCTCTTTTATTAGTTTGCCACGGTCATCATGCATTGCCTTAACCCGACCACAATGAACTCCACAAATACACCAATCTCCTACTTTTAAAACTCCCTCTTGGACTAAAGCCGTAGCTAAAGAACCCTTACCGCCGGAAAGTCTGGCTTCAACGACAATTCCGATAGCAGGTCTTTCGTAATCAGCCTTAAGCTCCATTATCTCAGCTTGAAGAATAATTAAATCCAAAAGTTCATCAACTCCATCACCGGTCTTAGCTGAAACACCAACCGTAATGGTCTTGCCACCCCAATCTTCAGGAGTAAGGTCAAGCTTTGAAAGTTGCTGCTTAACCATATCAATATTAGCATTGGCTTTATCAATTTTATTAACAGCAACAATTATCGGTACTTTGGCTGCCCGAGCATGATCAATAGCTTCAATAGTCTGAGGCTTAACGCCATCATCAGCGGCAACTACGATTACTACGATATCAGTAACATTTGCACCGCGAGCCCGCATGGCGGTAAAAGTTTCATGGCCAGGGGTGTCAAGAAAACTAACACTACCCTTGTCAAGATTTACCTGATAGGCCCCCATATGCTGAGTGATGCCTCCGGTTTCCTTATCAGCAACCTTACTTTTACGTATATAGTCAAGAATACTGGTTTTACCGTGATCAATATGCCCCATAAGAGTAACGATTGGGGCTCGCTTTTTCAAATTTTTCGGCGTGCTTTTAAGAATTGTCTCTTCTTGAGAAGGCTTCTGACGCAGATTAACTTTATAACTATAGGCAATTTCGCAAGCTGCCTTTTCATCTAAACTCTGGTTAATTGTAAATAGCTTCCTCTGTTTTATTAAATCACCAAGAAGCTCTGAAGGTTTTTTGTTCAGCCTAACTGACAATTCCTTAACCGTTATCGGAAAATCAACCTCAATCACATTGCCTTCAATTTCTTGACGCTCAATCTCTCCAAGCTCATGCTTAACAATTTCTGCGGTTTCAGCATCTATGCTCGACATATGGTTTTTAACCTGGACATTAAGCTTCTTTAATTTTTTAATTAGCTCTTTAGAGTCTACCCCTAAATCCTTTGCCAGTTCATGAATTCTCATCTAAAATTTCTCCTTGGTGTTAGAATTACACTCTATTCTTCTTTCGAATCTTCCTTAACCTTATCTTTAGCTTTCTTAACTGGTTCTTCTTTAACCTTTTTTACTTCTTTCGGTTTTTGACCAGCTGAACTAATCTTTTTTGCCTCAGAAATTATACCCTCAGCCTTCTTCTTTCCGATACCTTTTAACTTAGAAAGATAATCTGCATCTTTCCTGGTTAAAGAAGCTATATCAGAAAAACCAGAATCAACCAAGACAGCGGCCACTGTTTTGCCTATACTTTTAAGTTTAAGTAATTTTTTTATACTTTCTTCTATGCTCTCGCGAGAACGAACATCAATGTCCCAACCCACGAGTTTTGAAGCTAAGCAAACATTCTGGCCCCTTCGACCAATAGCCAAAGATAGCTGATCTCCAGCAACCAATACCTTAGCTCTTCTTTGATCCCGATCAAGTTCAATCATTGAAACAACCTCCAGTGAGAGTGCTGCCTTCATAAACTCTTTAATGTCTTCACTCCACCTAACAATATCTATTTTTTCACCGCGTAACTCTTCAATTATACTCTTTACCCGAGAGCCTCTTATACCAACGCAGGCTCCGACGCAGTCAACCTTATCGTCTTTAGAAACTACAGCCACTTTTGTTCTTTCACCGGCTTCACGAGCAATCGACTTGATTTCAACGATTCCTTCACCGATTTCGGGAACTTCCAAATTAAAAAGCTTACGCACCAATCCTTCATGTCGACGAGAGAGAACTATCTGAACTCCCTTTTCTTTCTTTACCTCATAAACAAAAGCCTTGACCCGCTCACCGAGTCTAAAACGATCCAAAGGTGAAAGGAAAGAGTTAGGAATAATCCCCTCAGCTCTTCCCATAAGGTCAATAATTACTGCCTTCTGCTCCATTCGATATACAACCCCTCCAACAATATCCCCCTCTTTAGTCTTGTAATCATCGTAAATGTTATCCTTCTCAGCCTCACGAATTTTCTGAATAATCACCTGCCGAGCAGTTTGGGCTGCAATCCGCCCAAAATCGTTTGATTTTAACTCTTTTCCGTCAACGTAAATGCTTATATCTCCTTTTGCAGGGTCTATTTCTACACTTACCTCTGGATCCTCCTCTAGAGAAGGGTTCGTTATTTTGGCAATCTTTTTTGCTGCCACAATCAAAGCATGTTTTACAGCATCAAGAAGAACCTCCTTATCAAGGCCTTTTTCCCTCTCTAGCTGTGAAAGAATAGTTAAAAATTCTTTTTTCACTTTATATTCATCCTCCTTTAATCATTATTTTTTCTTTTCCTAATTTTATTTTCTTTAAATCAATTTTAAAATTATTATCTTTAGCGCTTATCACTATCTTATCTACACCTACCTCTTTGAGCTCACCTTCCAGATACTCTTTGCCTTCGACCGGCTCATTTAACCATAATAAAACAAATCGGCCCTTAGCCTTTAAAAAATCTTTGTACTCCTTTAGCGGCCGGTCCAAACCGGGAGAATTTATCTCTACTCTGTAATCTTCAACCGGGATGCCTTCCTCAGTTAAGCGAAAAACAATTCTTTTATTCACTTCAGCGCAAGTCCTCAAAGTCACGCCGCCCTCAGGATAATCTACCGCACCACGAATTGTTTTAGACGATCCTTGGATAACCTTTAAATCAATTAACTCAAGCTGGGCCTCCTTAACCACTGCCCCAACTATCTCCTCAATTCTTCCTTGGTTATCGGCCATATTCAGTCTTTAGAAAATTAATCAGCTCTTGGCTCTTAAAGCTCATCTTTTTACCGTCTGACCGAGCTTCTAAATCTATAGTTTTATCGTTTAAATACTTCTTACCAATAACTGCAATATAAGGATTACCTAAAAGATAAGCATCGTTAAATTTAACTCCAGCAGCTTCATTGCGTTCATCAACTAAAACTGAAAACCCAATTTGTTCTAGCTCTTTCGACAGTTTTACCGCTTCTTCGATAAGTTTGTCGTTAAGTACAACTAGAGTTAAATCAAAGGGAGCTAAGCTCTTAGGCCAGATAAGCCCTTTTTCGTCAGAGTTTAGCTCGGCAACCGCAGAAAGAATCCTGCTCACTCCAATACCATAACAGCCCATAATGAAAGGTAATCGCTTTCCTTTTTCATCGACAAAAAGGGCATCTTGAGCAAGAGAATACTTTGTGCCTAATTTAAATATATGGCCGATCTCAATCATTTTCTTTCCGTCAACAATATCTTCGCCAATTTCACCGGCAACCATGAACTCATGGGAAGCACTACCCCCCATTGCTCCGGAATCAGCCTCAATCATAACAAAATCTAAACCACACTCTTTAAATATACTTTTATAAGCCGAAAGCATCTTTTGGTAGTTTTTATCCAACCCTTCCTCATCTTTATCAAAACTGTAAGCATCTTTCATGATGAACTCACAACTCCTCATTAAACCGAATCTTGGTCGGGGTTCATCTCTAAACTTAGTCTGTATCTGATAGAGTATCGTCGGAAGCTGTTTATAGGAAGAGATCGACCTCTTCACAATCTCAGTAATCTCCTCTTCATGGGTGGGCCCCAAACAAAGCTGACGCTTCTTTCTATCTTTAAAAGTAAACATAACCTCGGCCAAATCTTTATCTCGTCCGGTCTTCTGCCAAATTTCAATTGGTTGAAGAGCGCTCATAAATATTTCTTGAGCACCAGCTGAATTCATAGCTTTGCGAATCAAATTATTTATCTTGGTTAAAACCCGCCAGCCCAAAGGAAGATAAGAATATATCCCCGAAGAAACCATAAACAAAAAGTTTCCTTTCAGTAAAAGCTTATGGCTTTGACACTCGGCTGTCTTTGGATCTTGACGCAAAGTAGTAATGAAACTTTCAGAGAATAACATCCTAGATACGACCTCTTTTGTTAATCTTTAAATATATTTTCATTTATTTTTATTCCCTTCTTTTTAAACAATGAGAAGAAATTCGGTTTACCATAGGCTTTGAATTTACCTTGAGAAACTAAATCTTCACTCACCCCTTCTGATTCATAACGAAAAATATCTTTAAGAATGATATGGTTATCTTTTAAGTCCTGCACTTCAGTAAGATAAGTTATCTTTCGTGAACCGTCAATAAGTTGCTCGTGTTGAACAATTAAATCTAAACCATAGGCAATCTGCTCACGAATCGCCCAAGTAGGCAAATTAAGGCTTGCATAAAGTGCTGTAGTCTCTAAACGAGTTAGGGTGTCCATTGGATTAGAAGCATGAATTACCGCAAGTGAACCCTTATGTCCGCTATTTAAAGCCTGAAGATAATCCATCGCCTCCTCACTTCTAATTTCCCCCAAAATAATTCTGGTCGGACGCATACGCAGGGTATTGCAGAATAAATCCCGAATAGCAACTTCACCCTTTCCCTCAATATTCGGCGGACGAGTCAAAAGACGTACAACATGATCCTGGCGTAAAGTCAACTCCAAAGCATCCTCAATAGTAATAATCCGCTCATCAGGACCAATCGAAGAAGAAAGTACCTCTAAAGTCGTAGTCTTACCGCTTCCAGTAGCTCCGGAGAAAAGAATATTAGCCCTAACTTTAATGCAAGCAGTTAAAAACTCAGCCATCCGATCGTCAATCGTGCCTAATTTCACTAAATCGTTAACAGTTTCGATCGAACGTAAAAACTTTCTAACGGTTACCGTTGCTCCACCCACTGAAAGCGGCGGCAAAATAACATTTACCCGGGAACCGTCTTCTAGAGCAAAATCAACATAAGGATAGCTCTCATCAACCCTTCTTCCGGTAGGTTGAATCATCTTTTCAACGATATATCTTAAGTGGTCGCTGTTTTCAAATTTTATTTTAGTCTTGCCTTTTTTGCCGGCTTTTTCGATATATACCTTTTCGGGGCCATTAATCATAATTTCAGTTATGTCTGGGTCATCCATCAGCTTCTGTATCGGACCTAAGCCGGTATAATCAGCGCATAAGGACTGAATTATTTGCTCCTTATCTTCCTTTTTAAGATCAAGATAATGACCTTGTTCAACCTTATGCTTGAAAAAAAGTTCGGCTCGCTCACGAATAAAATCTTCACTTAATTTTTGTGCCTCACCGACCCAAAGACTTATCTCTTTTCTGACGTCATTCTTAATTTTACCTAGATCCATGTCCGGTCACCCCCCTTAGCAAATCATCAATTACCTTTCCCTGGCTAGTTCGTTTTAAAATTTTATCACCCTTGAAAATTACAGCTTTGTTTTTACCAAAAGCTGCACCGATATCAGCCTGTCGGGCTTCACCTGGCCCATTAACCACACAACCCATTAAAGCAATTTCTAAAGGTTCTTCCACCTTTGCTTTCTCAAGCCTTTTTTTAAATTTATCTACTATATCTATTAAATTAACCTCACAGCGCGAACAAGTAGGACAAGATATAATTTCTGGACCGAACCGCCTGAGGTTAAGTGCCTGAAGAATTTGCTTGGCTATGCGGACCTCCCAAAAAGAAGGAGCAGTCAATGACACTCTTATAATATCACCAATACCTTCATTAAGCAAAGCTCCCAAACCTACCGATGACTTAACGGTACCCTCTAAAAATGGCCCAGTGGCAGTAACCCCCAAATGCAATGGGTAATTATATTTTTTAGCAAAAAGCTTGTTGGCCTGAACTGTCGATGTCACGCTAGAGCCTTTTAAAGAAAACATTAAATCAAAAAAAGCCTCAGCTTCAAATAGCTTAAGATAATTTTCGCAGGATTTAACCATCGCCTGGGCCAGCTTTGTCGGTGTCGCAAATTTTCTTTTAAATCCTCCTGAGTTAACCCCAACACGAATCGAAATTCGATTAGCTTTAGCCGCCCGAATGACCTCTTTAACTTCTTTTGGTTTAGATATATTCAAAGGGTTCAGTCGAATCGCATCAAACCCCTGATCAATTGCTGCGAGAGCTAACCGATAATCAAAGTGAATATCCGCAACAAAAGGAAGTTTAGTTTGTTTTCTTAAAGTTGAAATTAGCTTGGCATCTTCAGCAACTCTTACCGCAAGACGGACCGCCTCAGCTCCTTCGGTGTCAAGCTGCCTTAATTCTTTGACTAAATTTCTAACGTCTCGGGTCGGCGTCTTTAGCATTGCCTTTATCCTTATCGGATTTGCCCCTCCTACCTTTAACTTTCCAATTTTTACTGTTTTAGTTTTAAATCTATTCACTAGTTTTTCCCTGTAATTTATTCCAAACTTGGACACTACCATTTGATATATTGCTCCAAGTCTCAGAACCAAACCTGACAATATCGTTATAGGTAATAAATACGAAAAGTATACCCAAGAGAGTTAATCCGACCCGGGTTGCGAAATCTTCTACTTTATCGCTGGCTGGTTTCCCTCTTAGTTTTTCAATAAACAAAAATAAAATATGCCCACCGTCTAATACCGGAATCGGAAACAAATTGATTATCGCTAAACTTATATTTAAAGCCGCCATAAGCTGCAGCACAGCGACAAAGCCAACCTTTATGTATTCAGAAGTAATATAAAAAATACCGATTGGTCCGGCTGCCCCCTCCTTAAACGATATGGTTCCGGTAATGATTGCCGAAAAACCCTTCAAGATATCGGCAGTTAAGCCAAAAAGAGTCTCGGTGCCCTTTAAAAAGGCTTTAAAAAACGGGTATCGCTTAAACTGAACCTCAGCATAAGGACCGATTCCGATTAAAGACACTAACTCTTTTTTGCCATCAGAATTAGTAATTTCGTCTTTTTTAACGTCGGTAACTACTGATATAATTTCACCTTCTCGCTCAATAGTAAGTGATACCTTATCCTTAGTTTTATGAATAAGTTCGGCCATCTCTTTCCAACTGTCTACATAGACACCACCGACAGCCACAATCTTATCACCTTGCTTTAAACCGGCTTCTTTAGCCGGATATTTTTCCAGCAAGTTCCCGATCGTGGTATTACGATAAGGGAAAACTCCCAACATCGAAACCGTAACCTTTCGGCCAAATTCATCGGTGATCTCTTCCTGTTTAAGAGATGTTAACACTGATATAATTTGGTCACCTCTCTCAACTGAGAGTGAAACCTCACCTTGGGACTTGTGAATTTTTCTCTCTAACTCTCTCCAACCGGTTATCTCTTTACCATTGACAGCCACAATCCGGTCACCTTCTTCCAGGCCGGACTCATGAGCCGGATAATCGCTAAAGGCACCACCGATAACCGTATCCTGATAAGGAAAACCAATTAAAGCAATCAGCCAAAATATAATTAAAGCAAATAAATAGTTAAAAAATACCCCGGCAAAAACTATTTTCCCTCTTATCCCGGGTGATTTCGATAAAAACTCATCCGGTTTGCCTTCAGATTCAGAACGGTTATCGCCGGCTAGCTTCACATATCCGCCCAAAGGAAAAATACAAACTAAAAATTCTGTTTCCTTACCTTTAAACTTAAATAGAGGTGGGCCAAAGCCTATTGAAAACTTTTCGACCCTAACTCCGGAATGACGTGCGGCGATAAAATGTCCAAATTCATGAACCACAATAAGAATACCAAAAATTACAAGGGTTAACAGAAAACTCATAGTTTATTTATCCTTTCTTCGGTTTTTCTTCTAGCCCACTTATCCCAATAAAGAACATCATTAACGTTCTTAATATCACAAGATGGGTAAATCTTAGAGATATGAGCTATGATTTTATAAATATCAGTAAACTTTATTTTTCCTTTTAAAAAATGATCAATTGCCACTTCGTCAGAGGCATTTAGGACTGCCAAACCATTATCTTGTTTCTTAGCCGCTTCAAGGACTATTCTTAGCAAGGGATAACTCGCATAAGGAATTGGTTTAAAGTTATAGGAAAAACTACCTCTAAAGTTAATTTTCTGATTCTGAGCTTTACGCTTCGGATAATGAAGGGCGAAAGAAATCGGCATCTTCATATCCGGTGGATAAATACAAGCAAAAAGAGTACCATCGGTTTTTTCAACTAAAGCATGAATTGCTGATTCACGGTGCAAAAGAATATCGATTTTTTCATAAGGCAAACCGAAGAAAAAATGAGTTTCAATAACTTCAAATGCTTTATTTATTAAAGTAGCGCTATCTACAGTTATCCGCGCACCCATCTTCCAGGTTGGATGATTTAAGACCTCGCTTACGCTCACCCGAGATAAGTCTTTCTGCTTATAGCCGAACAATGCACCTCCGGAAGCAGTAAGATAAACCTTACCCAGACTTCCATTGGTTAAAGATCTTTTCTCTTCAAAAAGCTGGAACAAAGCATTGATCTCGCTATCCACCGGTAGAATCTCGGTATTATGTTTGGTGGCTTTTTTAAAAACTAAATCACCAGCGGTAACTAAAGACTCCTTATTAGCTAAAGCTACTCTCTTGGTATATTTTATATTTTCTAGAAGAGGCAATAGCGATGAAACACCGGAAATTGCCATAAGAGAAATGTCTGACTCTAAACTCGAAAACTCCAACAAACCCTTCTGGCCGACAAAAAGCTTTATGCCTTTGGGTAACTCTGACTTCAAGCGCTTAGCCCTAGCCTCATCATTAACGCATACATAGGAAGGATGAAACTCCTTAATCTGACGCTTAAGCGTAGTTATATCTTTGTTAGCCGTAAGACCAATGACTTTGAATTCATTTTTGGTCTTACGAATTACCGCTAAAGCATTCCTGCCAATTGAACCGGTTGAACCGAATATTAATACTTTTTTCATGATTTTATCAACGCATCATAGTCAAATATAGATAAAAAGTCGGAGCAGTAAAAATTAAACTGTCCATAACATCAAGAACTCCACCCATGCCAGGAAGAAGCTTACCTGAATCCTTTACCTGACAATCCCGCTTTATTAAAGACTCAAAAAGATCTCCCAGCTGAGCGACAATAGCTAAAATAATAATTAGGAAAAACTTCTCCCAAAAATTAATACTTCCAATAAACAACGAAAAAACAACACCTACTCCTAAACTAGTAAAAAATCCTCCGATTGCACCCTCAAGAGACTTTTTGGGGCTTATCCTTCTAATAAGTAAAGTTTTACCGAAGTTCTTTCCCCAAAGATAGGCTCCCATATCCGAAGACTTGGTGACCAAAATTAAAAACCCGGTAAGTAGCGCCCCCTCGGGAAGCTGTCTTATCCTGATTAAAAAAGAAAAACACCAGGAAATATAAATAACCGCAAAAACAGTTGCCGAAATTGACAGCACCGACTGATGAGTCTCTTTTTTAGTAAGTTCTAATAAAAACAAAATAAAAAGAGCTATAACAACAAACATGAATTGCCAGCCTTCACCGGGAGAAAAACCAAAATAAATAGTCACCGGTATCAAAGCTCCAACAAAAAGCCCTAAAGGCTTGAACATTTTCACTCCCTTCTTTTCAACCATATAGAAAAACTCATAAAGCCCGATAACAATCAACAAGGTAACGAACAAACCACACAAGGGATAGTAAAAAAGACAAAAAATAGTAAGCGAAATCAAAATAATTGCTGGAGGTAATCGTTTAGCCATGAATCTCTCCGTATCGGCGCTCTCTGGCTGAATAGGCAGCAACTGCTTTTTTGAGTTCGCTGTGATCAAAATCAGGCCAAAAAGTCTCGGTGAAGTAAAGTTCGCTATACGCTAAATTCCAAAGCAGAAAATTACTTATCCTCTGCTCCCCTGACGTCCTGATTAAAAGATCCGGCTCGGGATCATCCCCCAAAGAAAGATAACTCCCGAATGTCTTTTCATCTATGTCAGATTCGGTTAATTTTTTATTAATACAATCAGACACTATACCTCTGGTGGCTCCTACGATATCCCACCGTCCTCCGTAATCTATAGCAATATTAAAGAAAAAACTCTTATGATTTTCGGTAAGATTTTCTAGTTCTTTGATTTTATTTACCGTTGTTTTTTTAAGTTTTGACTTCCGACCGATAACTTTTAGTCTTATCTCTTCCTTCATCAATTCCTTTTTGTAATCATCAAGAAACTTATCTAAGTAACGAAAAAGGAAATCGATTTCTTTTTTCGGTCGATTCCAATTCTCGGTAGAAAAAGCAAAAATAGTAAGCGCCTGTACGCCTAGTTTCTTAGTCTCACGAACTATTTCTTTTATCTTCTCTATGCCTCGCTTATGGCCAGCTGTTCGCAAAAGGCCTTTTTTCTTTGCCCAACGGCCGTTTCCATCCATAATTATAGCAATATGTTGAGGAACTTCCATCCTAAGCCTGTTAGCGTTACCAATTGATTAATTTATGTCACTAAAAAAGGGGGCTTTGGGGCCCCCTCTTGCAAGAATACGTCGGCTACTATGGTTAAATTAACGTTCCCCGAGCTTCTGCCTCATTAATTCTTCCTTCAAATTATCTTCCAGCTTATCTTTAAGCTTCTCAAGCTTAGAATTCTCTAAACTCAAAGATTCTAGCTGAACATTCAAAAGGGTAATATCTTCCTTTAGCTTATCATTATCACCCTGGATAGTCTCTATTGTCTTTTTTAGATCTTCAGTGGCCTTTTCACAGCTTATGTTCTTAGCAAGCTGTTTTTTGTATTCACTAGACAAAGAATTCATTTTAACCAATATCGACACACCGGCAATCACCAGAACAACGATTAAACCGATCAAAAGACTTATAATTAATGGGCTATCTTTCATTTTAACTCCTCCTCTTCTAGCTGCGAGCCTAAAGGATCTGCCTTCTTAACCACCTTAGGTAAAATTACAATCTCTACGCGTCGATTCGTCTGTCTACCTTCAGGGGTGTCATTAGATGCAACTAACTTGTATTCTCCATAGCCAATCGCTGACAACCGCAAAGGATTAATTCCCTCTTCTTCAAGATAATAAAGCACACCAAGAGCACGTTGAGCTGAAAGCTCCCAGTTTGTTTTCCAACGAGAGAATTTTATTGGTTCGTTATCGGTGTGGCCTTCAATCCCAATATCATTGTCGGGAACTTCCGATTTGAGGATTTTGATAACCTTATCTAAAATTGGTAAGCTCTCTTTTCTTAGCTTAGCTTTTCCTGAATCAAAAAGAACTTCAGCAACAAAGGTTATCACTAACCCCTTCTCAGCCATCTCAAGGCGTACCTGTTTATCCTTTATCTCACCGGACAGCCTTTTTTCTAAAAGCTGCTGGGTACTTTTTAGCTCTTGAAGCTCACTTTTAAGCACCTGTATTTTTTCGAGATCTGAACGTCTTCCTTTTTGAAAAACTATCGCACATCCGTTAAGAACAAAAACATAAATAACTAATAACAAAAGGCCTTTTTTGTTCATCACAACCTCACTCTTTATTTACTATTAGACTATAAGTTACTTACCATAAACAAACCAAAATTAGGTTATCATAATAGGCTTTACAAGTCAAGTAATTTGATACCTCAAAACTTACCCCCCTAACCTTCAAAACTCCTTTAAATAAAACAAATAATAAGAGGCAACCCCAAAAGAAGAGTTGCCTCTCAACATATACTTTTTGCTATTTTATTTCTTAGGTTTAGCCTTCTTTTTAGGCTTCTTTTTAGGCTTACATTTACTCTTAGAACCACATCCACAAGCCATGAGTTACCTCCTTATTACTTTATAAGATTGTCCATTTTACTCTTAACATCGTTAACAGCCTGGCCGGCAGCTTCTTTTAAGGCAGTCTTGGCTTTCTCAAGAATACTTTTTGCATCTTGAGAATCTTTATCAACATATCTCAAGACATACTGGGCAAGATCAACTGCCTGCTGGAACTCTTTAGAATTATAAAAAGTTTTGGCCTGAGAAATTAAATAAGTCGCCTTCTCCTGAGTGTCTTCGATAGCTTTAGCAATGTTTATGGCTTCCTTACTTGATCCAGCTTTATTCGAACTGCAACCAACCAAAGATCCTGCTACAAAAATCCCCAACATTAGAACAATCAACCCTTTTCTCATACTAACACCTCCCTATTACTTTAACCGTTCTTGTTTTTCAATAAACCAAAAAAGTTATAAACTCCTGATGCCCCTAAAAGACAATACCCCAAAAGAATCATCCAAAGTCCTAAACCAATTCTTACCTGTAAGACCAATTTATCCAAATCAGTAGTTTTAATTTTATAAACACCGACAAAAAATATTGCTAGGCCAACTATGCCAAAAGTAAGATACAGCCAACGGTTCTTTCCGAAAAACAAAACTAAAAGAAAAATAATAACCGCTAAAACCGGAGCTGCCCAGACGGCAAAGCTTTTCTTGTCGGTATTTTTTATGCCGGGATTAAATATCTGAATAATACTAATAACCAATCTTGAATCGGCGCCATTAGCCATAACCGGGATTTGAAAACCAGAAATTGCCGCAATATTACTTTGTGCTTTACCGGTTAGAAGCTTTGATATTGCTCCTACCTGTTTTGATTCAACATGCACCCAAGGAAGAAAAAATCCTAAAACAATTATAACAACTGCCAAAAAAACTAATGATTTAAGTGCTACCTTCATTTCCACGTCTCCTTGTTTTTGCAGAACTTTATCTATCTATTTAGCAAACTTATTATACAACCAGGCTATTATAATTCCACAAATACCCGCATCTATAAATCCCCAAAAGCCTCCGATTAAACTTCCTAAGGTTGTAGCCTCATAGCCATAATAAATTGAACCCAGAGCTCTTACAAACCCACCCCCGTAGTTAAAAAACATTGCTACCATGCCCATAATTAATAAAGCTACCCCCCAAACAATACCCAAAGTAAGCCCTAAAGCTTTTACATCTAATTTTGCCATAGTTCCTCCTTATTTCTTAAAGGCTCTAATGACCTGAATAAAATTCTAGATTACCAAAATTACAAATATATGATAGCTCCGGAAAAAGAATCGGTCAAATAGAAAAGAATAGTCCCCGGAAAGGATTTATATCAATTGGAGTTGGGATCCACTGAATTGTCTTATTCAAAGATATTACTATAAATTATTTATTTTATTTTTTTATATTCGTTATTATTTATTCTGTTGTTGATCTTCTTTCACTCTCTGTTCATACTCTTTCATTTTTTGCTCATACTCTTCATCGTCTCTCTTCTTTCTTTGCTCGTGCTCTTTCACTCTTTGCTCGTACTCTTTAATTTCTTGCTTGTATTTTTCATCTCTTTCTTTCACCCGTTGATCGTATTCTTGCATATTTTTAAAATATTGCTTCTTTGATTCTAATCTGTCTGTCAGTAAAAAAATAAGGGCGGCTAGAGTCACGATCTGTAGTATAACTACCGTAATTATTAATTTTTTAAATCCATTATTTTCTGTCATTACATCCTCCTATGTTAATTGTCCAGTATATTCTACTCTCAAAATATCAAGCCATTTATCGCAAGCCCTACATTAGGCTGGAGATAAATGGTAAACTTTTTTATCAGATTGTAATTTAAAATTACTAAAATCTTCAAATACCC
>JAIPGM010000014.1 GCA_021735655.1 Candidatus Omnitrophota bacterium
GTATTTGAAGATTTTAGTAATTTTAAATTACAATCTGATAAAAAAGTTTACCATTTATCTCCAGCCTAATGTAGGGCTTGCGATAAATGGCTTGATATTTTGAGAGTAGAATATACTGGACAATTAACATAGGAGATTCTATGAAACATTTTTATTTTTTCGGGTTGGCGGTTTTGTTGTTTTTAGGTCTGGCTTGCGATCGAGGTCCACAAGAGGTAGTTATCGACAGTTTTGAGAGTGAAATAAATCCAAAAACTGTTGATTTTGGTGCAAGTGAGAATTCGTCTATAAGCGTTGATTTAGCCAAGGATATAAAAGTTTGTGGTGAGCAGTCGTTAAAAATGACTTATGATTTAAGGCCTTCGGGGTATATGTGGGTTGCTCGAGGTTATGGCTTAGACGTTGAAGGGGCTGCTCTTTGGGAAGTTAAACCTAAAGATATCAAATGGAAGAGATATAAATCAATTAGTGTTGCGATATACGGACGGAACTCGGGAGGCGTTTTAGCTTTTGACTTAAAGGATAGTGGTGGAGAAATGTGGCGGACTATTATTGATGATGATTTTGAGGGTTGGAAAGGTGTAGTTTGTCCTTTCAAGAATTTCTTTCCTCGTAAAGATTGGCAACCGGACACTGCCAAGAAGAATGATAAATTAGACTTTCCGATTATGAGTTTTCAATTCGAGCCACGGCTTCCTGGCATCGGCGTCTATTATTTTGACTGCATAAAGGCTGTGAAAGTAGAAAAATAAATGTCCGGTAAAGTCATTGATTTATCAAAGCTAAGCGAAGAGGAATTACTTAAGGTTAAAATTCGTGACCTGGGCCTCTCAATAGAAGGCACTTGGTTAGAAGATTGTATTCAGCAGTTATATGGAGAACTTGATTCTCAAGGAATCAAGTTCAAACCACCTTGCTACTTAGCCGATGAATGGCTTGCTCCTGATGAAGAGCCAATAATTGGAATACCTTTTTTTTTAGCCCATCCGACGCTTATTAAGCTAGAAAGGAAAATGATGCTTGATGTCGAAGGTGGTACAAAAGCCTGGTGTATGAAGTTACTTCGTCATGAAACTGGCCATGCTTTAAATTATGCCTACAAGCTTTATCGTCGGAAAAACTGGCAAAAGATATTTGGAAAATTTTCCAAGGAGTACGCTGATACTTATCGTTTTCGTCCTTATAGCAAGAATTTCGTTCGGCATTTGGAAAATCATTATGCTCAATATCATCCTGATGAGGATTTTTCGGAAACTTTTGCTGTCTGGCTTACGCCGGGGCTTAATTGGCAACAACAGTATAAGGGTTGGCGGGTGATAAGTAAACTTCATTATGTCGATAAGATTATTAATGAAGTAAAAGATAAAGAGCCATTGGTGGAAAAGGGTAGTCGTTATTGGGAAGCTAGACGCATGCGCACGACTTTGAAGAGTTTTTATAAGAAAAAACGTCGTTCCTACGCAGAGGATTTTCCTGATTTTCACGATTCTAACTTAAGACGAATATTTACCTTACCGGAACCGGAAAGCAAACCTTTGTCTTCGGCGGCAGCAATTTTAAAAAAGTACCGCAAAGAAATATTGAATAATGTAGCTCGTTGGACCGGAGAAAGAAAATATATTATTGGAGACCTTATTGATACTTTGATTCAGCGATCTAGGGAACTTAAATTGGTGGTTGTTGATCAGGAATCGCTGGCGGTACTTAAAATTTCTACCTATATTACGACTTTGGTGATGAACTATCTTTATACTGGAGGCTTTAGTAAGGAAAGATGAAAAAACTAAGGGTTCTTTTGCTTTTTGATAGTCCAGTTTCGAGAATGCGCGGTTATGACTTTAAAGAGGAATTTAAGGATGTTGATTGGGATACCGAGCGCAGCACTTATGAAGTTTTAACTAAAGCGGGACACGAGGTAAGGATCTTAGGTCTTTATAATAATATTAATATACTTCTTGAAGAGATTGCCGAAATCAAACCGGACATAATTTTCAATATGGCTGAAGTGTTTAATCAAAAGTCATACCTAGATAAGAATGTTGCCGGAGTTCTTGAGATGCTAGATATTCCTTATACCGGGGCATCTTTAACTACTTTGGCTATTTGCGGCGATAAAGCTTTATGTAAAAAGATACTTAGTTTTCATAGAATTAAAGTTCCCCAGTTTTATACTTTCTATCGTCACCGGCGGATCTGGCTTCCTAAGAGACTTCGTTTACCATTAATTGTTAAACCGCTCAGTGAAGAAGCTTCTCGAGGGATTTCTCAAGCTTCAATCGTCGACAATGAGGAGGCGATGATTGAGAGAGTTAAGTTTATTCATGATAGTATGAAGAATGACGCCATAGTTGAAGAATACATCGAAGGTCGGGAGCTTTATGTTAGTGCAATTGGTGATAAGCGAATTAAGATTTTACCTATGCGTGAGATGAAGTTTGGTAGCCTCGGTGAAGATGAGCCGCGGATCGCTACCTATAAGGCAAAGTGGGATTATAAATATCGAAAAAAGTGGGAAATTAAAAATATGTTTGCCGGAAGGCTACCTAATGGCTCAACCGAGAAGATAAATGAAGTTTGCAAGCGTGCCTTTAGAGCTTTAAATTTGGAGTGTTACGCCCGTTTTGACATTCGTTTAACAAACGATTCAAAAATATATATTCTTGAAGTTAATGCTAACCCTTCTTTAGACCCTGATGATGAATTGGCCCAGTCAGCAGAAAAGGGTGGATTAACTTACGATAAGCTTATTCAAAAAATATTGATATTGGGGCTTAAGAGAGGTGGAAATAATTAATTATGGGTGCAGAGATTTTTGTAGCTCGTTGTTATGATGTTGGAGGAGTAGGTTTGGTAATCAATGGCTGGGTCCAGTCAGGTGAGATTAGGGAAGGATCAGTCGGTAGAACCTATAAAGGAAAAAGATTTACTTTGGTAAAGATTGAAAAAGAAGGTAAGCAAATTCCTAAGGCTGTTGAGAAAGATAAGATTAATCTTTTTGTTAAACATGTTAACCGCACTGAGGTGAAGCCGGGTGAGACTGTTTATTTTGAGTAGGTTTTAGTCTTGCAGAGATCAACTAAGATGAAAGATTTACTTAATCCTAGTCAGAGAAGTTATCTTCTTTCTTTAGTTAGAGATACTATTCAACACTATCTAAGGACAAAAGAACCCTTAGAGCCCAAGACGGAAGACTCTTTGCTAAAAGATGTGCGCGGCGCTTTTGTTACTTTGCACCAAGGAGGTAGGCTAAGGGGTTGCATTGGTAGTATAGTTGCAACTAAGCCTCTTTATTTAGAGATAAGGGATATGGCTATTGCCGCAAGTACCCAAGATTCGAGATTTTCTCCGGTGAGTGAAGGAGAGCTGGCCGACATAAGAATAGAGATATCAGTTTTGTCGCCGTTTAAAAAAATAGTTAATTCTGACGAAATCATAGTTGGCAAGCATGGAGTTTTAGTGAAGCAGGGGTATAAAAGTGGAGTTTATCTACCACAAGTAGCTAAAGAGACCGGATGGGGTAAGGAAGAATTTATGAATAGTCTTTGTAGGGATAAGGCTGGCATCTCAGTTGATTCTTGGAAGAGGGGTGAGTGCGAAATCTATATTTTTAGTGCAGAAGTATTCGGAGAGTAGTTAAAAATGTCTAAAACTGTAAAAAATTTAATTATTGCCAATGTTTCAGTTTTTCTGCTTAGCTCTATTTGGCAAGAGTTTCCGATCGGGCTGTTAGCTATGGTTCCGAGATTGGTCTTTTCAAAGTTAATGATTTGGCAGCTAGTTACCTATATGTTTGTGCATCTTGATTTGTGGCATTTGGTGATGAATATGCTGATGCTTTGGTTTTTTGGACCAGCAATCGAGGCAGCTTGGGGCCAGAAGCGATTTTTAATTTATTATTTTTTTACTGGTATCGGCGCAGCTTTATGCAGTGTTATTTTTTCCTTTAATTCACCGATAATCGGAGCCTCGGGTGCAATATTTGGAATATTGGTTGCTTACGCCATGCTTTATCCTGATAATATGATTTTGTTTTTTTTCTTTGTTCCGATGAAGATGAAACATGCTGTTTTTGTCTTAGCCGGAATAAATCTTTTGGGGGCAATTTCAGCTTCTGGCAGTGGCATTGCTTACATAGCTCATTTAGGCGGTGGTCTTTTTGGTTACCTTTACTTAAAAAACGAAACTTTACGCCATCGCCTTCTATCTTTAGACTTTGAGAAGATCAAATCATGGTTTAATAAGCCATCGGCAAAACCGACAAAGTCTACTAAACCCAATAAGCCTAAAACCTTTGATGAACGGGTTGATGAGATTCTTGATAAGATATCCAAGAAAGGAATGGCTAGCCTTACTAAGGAGGAGATAGATATCCTTGATCGACGTAGTCGTTCTTAACCCGCCATTTTGTTAGTTTTTCCTAGAAACTTACTGCTGAGCTTGACAAACCAAGATAAATAGGCTATACTTTGGTTGATTAATAGTTCACATTATTAATATTTTAGGAGGTTAATTATGCCTAAAGAAAGTCAAATAAAACAATTTTCTCAAGAGCTTACCGAAAGTATATCTTATATCCAGCGAATGGCCCGAATATTGCTAAGAGAGCGTTCCGATGCATTAATTCAGGGAAAAGTAACCATGCCCCAGTATTTGAGTCTCGAGTTGCTCAGTAATCATGGCGTTCTAAAGATGAAAGATATTGCCAAAGCTTTAAATATTAGTCTTCCAGCGGCAACTGGCTTGGTGAATCGTTTGGTCAAAATGAAGTTAGTTGAGCGGGTTTATGATCAAGAAGACCGCCGGGTAATATTTGTTGAGCTCACCAGTGAAGGGAAAAAAACTACTGATGAAACTAAGTTAGCCCGGAGAAAAATTATTGAGGAGATGTTTGGCGGTATTACCGATGAAGAAAGGGAAATTTATATTAGAATTATTCGCAAGGTAAAGAGTAATTTAAATGAAAAAGCTAAGTAAAAGTAAAAACATTAGTTTATTTTTAATTCTAGTGGCAGGATTTTTTTTAACTTTTAAAGGTTTCACTGAAGACCTATTGCCTTTGGAATTGTCTTTAGAAGAGGTAACCGAGATTGCTTTGGAAAATTCTTTGGATATTCAGATTGCTAAGTTTGATACCTATATTAGTAGAACCTCTAAAGATGAGGCTGAATCAATATTTGATACTATTTTTAGCGCTGAAGCTAGCTATAATCGAAATCGAAAAGAAACGGCCAGTTCTTTGGCCGGAACCGATACTCGAGAGACTATTTTTTCATTGGGTCTTGAGAAAAAACTACCTACCGGAACCACGCTTGCTCTAGATGCAATCAACACCAAGACTAAAACTAATAGTTCTTTTACTACCTTAAATCCTTATACTGAAGCTGGGCTTGAATTTTCAGTAACTCAGGAGTTAGGTAGGAATTTCTTTGGCTTAGCTGATCGGGCTAAGATTAAAATTACTAAAATCGATATTGAAAATTCTGAGTTTGTGTCTTTGGATGATATTGAACAGTTTCTCTATGCTGTTCAGCGTTCCTATTGGAATTTAGCACTTCGCGAAGAAGAGCTTTTAATCGCTAAAGATATGCTGTCGGAAGCAGAAAAACTTTATGAAATTTACAAGGAAAAGAAAGAGCTAGGCTTGGTCGAGGAGAGTGAATTTTTAGCAATTGAGGCTTTACTTAAGGCCCGTCAAAGTAGCATTAATGTAGCTCAATTAGCTCGGGAAACGGCAAAGAATGATTTATTATTTTTAATTAACCGTGGTGATTTTCAGCAAAATCTTATTCCTCGGGATAGTCTAGATATCGAGGTTTTTGAGACAGATTTATATCAAGCTTTGAATCGGGCAGTTGATTCGCGTCGTGACTATAAGCGGATTAAAAATGAGTTAGAGAAAAACAAGATTGATTTGGTGGTTAAAAAGAATGCCCTTTGGCCGCAAATAGATTTTGAGGCTACTTTTACTCGCAATAATATTGATACCGGACGCAGTCAGGCTTGGGGGGATATTTTTAGCGATGGCGGCGAAGATGTTTTTTTTAAAGTAAGTTTTGAGGTACCGCTTGAAAAAAGAGCGGCTCGTTCTCAAGTTCGCAAGGCCGACTTAGAAAAATCTCGGTTTTTACTCAAGTTTAAGCGAATTGAACGTCTATTGTTACAGGAAATCAACGATAAGGTTAATCAGGTAAATACGATGCAGAATCAAGTCAAACTATTTAAGCAGACGGTTAAAATTCATCAGCGCAAACTTAAGAGTCAAATTGAGCGTTTAAGTTTGGGGCGCTCTGATTCAGATACGCTTATTCGTTACGAGGAAGACTTATTAAAAGCACGTTTATCTTTAGCGGAGTATTTATTTAATTATCGTACTAGTTTGATCGAGCTGGATTTAAAACAGAACATTTTACTAGATAAGTATTGGCAGGAGCCACTTTAGGAGAGCAAAGCGATGAGTATTGTTGAATTTTCAGTAAAGCGTTCACTTTTAGTAAACCTTATTTCAGTTTTTATCTTAGTCGCTGGGTTTTTGTCGGTTTTTGTGTTTAAGATTAGAAGAGAGGCTTTTCCTGAAGTTTCTTATGACATTGTCATTGTTAGTACGGTTTATCCGGGGGCAGCCCCCGAGGAGGTAGAAAAGCTAGTTACCATACCGATTGAAAAGGAGTTAAAGGGAGTAGACGGAATAGAGAAGATGAAGTCTACCTCCCTAGAGAACTCTTCAAACATTTCAATCGAGATAAGCCAAGATGTAAAAAACAAGCGCAAGGTTATTACCGATATTCAAAAGGCGGTTGATCGAGTAAGAGATTTACCGGCCGGAGTAGAGGATGACCCAGTAGTAAGTGAGGTTACTTCTGGAGAGTTTCCGGTAGTTCAGGTAGCCTTAAGTGGTGATATGCCTGAGAAAGAGCTTCAAGAGTATGCTGAAAATCTAGAAGATATCCTAGAAGATATTCCTGGTGTTTCAAAGATTTCTCGGATTGGTTATCGAGATCGAGAAGTCTGGGTTGAGGTTGATCCACAAAAGCTAAGCTCTTTTCATTTAAGCCTTGAAGAGGTAATGGAAGCTCTGGCTAGGAAAAACCGAAGTATTCCCGGAGGAAAAATCAGAGGAGTTCAAGAGTTCAGCATTCGGACAACCGGTGAATTTTATACTAAAGAAGAAATTGAAGATGTGGTTATCCGGGCTAATGAGACTGGGAATTGGCTAAGAGTAAAAGATGTGGCTGAAGTAAAGTTTTCTTTTGAGGATGAAAACACAATTAATAAAAGTTTTGGTACTCGGTCGATAGACCTTACTGTAATCAAGCGGGCTAGCGGTGACGCGATTGAAATAGTTGAAAAAGTCAAGCTTAAGACTGAAAAATTTTTAACTCAGACAAATGATTCTCGTTTGGAAACTTCTTACATTAATGACATATCTTTTTATATTAAACGTCGGCTAGGTACGCTTAAAAATAACGGAATAGTCGGTATTGTTTTAGTTTGTTTTGTTTTGATGATATTTTTGCAATTTCGGATTGCTTTGATAACTGCTATTGGACTTCCGATTGCTTTTTGTGCAACTTTGGCGGTAATGAGCTTTGTTGGTTTGAGTATAAACCTAGTTACCATGTTTGGTTTGATTGTGGTTTTGGGTATGTTAGTTGATGATGGCATTATTGTTTCTGAGAATTGTTCACGCTATCTAGAAGAGGGCCATTCACCTTATCAGGCGGCTATTTTAGGAACCCAGGAAGTAATAAAACCAGTTACTACTACAATAATTACGACCATTGCTGCTTTTAGTCCGCTTCTTTTTATGGGGGGGATGATGGGGAAGTTTATCTGGGGGATACCTCTGGTAGTTATTATTGCTCTTTGTGCTTCTTTATTTGAAGCCTTAGTTATTTTGCCTTCGCATTTTGCCGATTTTATTCGTCGGGATAAAAATTTTAAATCGCGTAAAGAACTCCCTTGGTTTAAGAAATTGGTCGTTGTCTATACTCGATTAGTGACTAAGGCTTTAAATCGGCGTTGGTGGGTATTGGGAGGATTATTTTTAGTTTTAATTTTAACTGTTGGTTTAGTTATGCACATGCCAAAAATTCTTTTTGCTTCTGAAGAAGGAATAGAAGAGTTTACTGTCCGGGCCGAAGCCCCAGTCGGAACTAATCTTTATTCCACTGATAAGTTAATTAAACCGATAGAGGAAGAAGTCGCTAAGATGCCTAAAAATCAGGTCGAAGCCTACACTACTCAAGTTGGTTCAATCGGTGATAGTTGGCATTTTGATCCTTATGGTAAGAGCGGTAGCCATGTAGTTCAGGTGACAGTTCACTTAACGCCTTATAAGCAGCGCAAAAGAAAGGTTAGTCAGATCATCGAAGACCTACGAACTAAAATTGGTGATGTTGAGGGGTTTGATCGGGTTTACTTTGAGAAACCTCAGGCTGGACCTCCGGTCGGTGCACCGGTTGCGGTTGAAATTCGCGGCGAGAGCTTTGAAGTTTTAAACAAAATCGCTAATCAGATAAATGAATTTTTAAAAACCATTCCCGGTATTTCCGATATAGTATCTGATTATGAGGTTGGCAGAGGAGAAATTCGGGTTATTGTTGATGAAGAAAAAGCTGCCCGGACCTATTTGTCGGTCGGTGAAGTGGCTTCAAGTATTCGCAATGCTTTTCGCGGCGGGGTGGCTACTTCAATTAAGCCGGTTAAGGCTGAAGAAGAGATTGATGTTTTAGTGAGATTTCCCGATGACTATCGTACTAAGCGAGAATCCTTTGAAAAAATATTAGTTCCTAATAAGTTTGGTAATTTAATCCCTTTAGCTAAGATAGCTAGATTTGAGGATGGTGTATCGGTAGCCAGGGTTCAGCATCTCGACGGAAAAAGAGTGATATCGGTCAAAGCTAACGTTGATAACCAGAACATTACTTCTAATGAAGCTAATAAGCTGATTAAGGATAAATTTAAGGATGTTTCAATTAATTTTCCCGGATATAGTATACAGTTTGGCGGAGAGCAAAGGGAAAATGTCCGTTCAATGAAAGATTTCGCTAATGCTTTTATTCTGGCCTTGTTTTTAATTTTTTTAATTTTAGCCGCTAACTTTAATTCATTGGTTCAGCCGTTAATCGTTATGATGGCGATTCCTTTTGGTTTTATCGGAGTCATCTGGGCTTTTTTCTTCCATGGTTTACCGATCGGTTTTTTTATGTTTATGGGTGCAGTAGGTTTAACTGGAATAGTAGTTAATGATTCTATAGTTTTGGTTGAGTTTGTTAATAATTTAAGAAGAAAAGGGGTCGATCGAAGACATTCATTAATTCAAGCCGGTCAGTTACGCTTGCGGCCGGTTTTACTTACTACGATTACTACTGCTCTTGGTTTGACCCCGACAGCCTATGGTATTTGGGGCGGAGACCCATTTTTAAAGCCAATGGCTTTGACTATTGTTTGGGGTATAGTTTGTGCAACCGTTCTAACTTTGGTTGTCTTGCCTTGTATTTATGCTATTATAGATGATATTACTTTAAAGCTGGCTGGCCATACGACAGTTAAGAAAAGCAATATCACTATATGATTTTTTTAAATAACCTTTCCAAAAGTTACGGTTCGAGGATTCTTTTTGAGAATTTTTCCTTAACCATTGATCGCGGTGAACGAATCGGCTTGGTTGGTCCCAACGGAGCTGGCAAATCTACACTTTTCAATATTATTCTTAAGCAAAACGAAAGCTCTTCGGGAACTATTCAGATAAATAAAGGTGTTCGTATTGGTTATCTTGCTCAAGAGGTAACCTTTAATTCAGAAGCTACAGTTTTGTCAGAGCTAACTGCTGGTGATGAGTCGATTAAGAAGCTCAAAAAAGAAAAGGATGCTTTAGAGAAAGAGAACAAAGCTGCCGGAGCTCGCTACGGGGCAGTACTCCACGATTTAGAGTTTTTTGGTTATTTTGATTTAGAGCATCGAGCTAAAAAAATATTAAGCGGCTTAGGCTTTGCGAATTCAGATTTTAATCGGCCGGTTAATGAAATGAGCGGTGGTTTTAAGATGCGAGTTTTATTGGCTAAGCTGTTGCTGTATCCTTATGATATTTTACTTTTGGATGAACCTACCAACTTTCTAGATTTAGAAGCAGCTATTTGGTTTAAAGATTATTTATTAAAATTTAAGGGAACTTTTGTGATGATTTCTCACGATCGGGATTTTCTTACCGAGGTAACCAGCGACACTTTAGTTTTAGAAAACGGAGCAATCACTAAGATCAAGGGAAATTATGATGATTATGAAAAGATGTGTAATGAGCAGCGAGAGCGCCTGCTTAAGCAGTTTAAGGAGCAGGATAAAAAGTGTAAACAATTGAAAGTTTTTATTAATCGGTTTCATGCTCAGCCGAATAAGGCTTCCCAGGTTAGATCTAAGAAACGGATGTTAGAGAAGATGGATATCATTAACGTACCGTTAGATCGCAAGGAAAGTATCCGCAAGTTTAATTTTCCAAAGGCCACACGCAGTGGCTACCGGGCGATAGAGCTTAAAAGTATTTCTAAAGCTTACGGTGATATCTCGGTGTATCAAGATTTTGATTTTGAACTAACTCGAGGAGAAAAGTCAGTTTTTATCGGCCATAATGGAGCCGGCAAATCGACCCTCTTAAAGATTTTGGCCGGAGTTATTGATATTGATTCCGGATCGCGGATTCTTGGCACCAATATTGATATTGGTTATTTTTCACAAACCCGTCTTGATGTTCTAACTCCCGATAATACTGTTTTTGAAGAAGCCTATTCAGCTTCCGGAGGCAGGCTGACTAATGATGAGATTAGAACGGTTTTGGCCGCTTTTTTATTTACCGGAGACGATGTTGAGAAGAAGGTTAGCATTCTTTCCGGAGGAGAGAAGAGTCGTTTGATTTTAGCAAAACTTTTAATTAACCCTCCTAACTTTTTGCTTTTGGATGAGCCGACAACTCATCTTGATGTTGATGCAGTTGAGGCATTAATCAGAGCTTTAAAAGAATACGACGGAACACTTGTTTTTATAAGTCATGATATCCATTTTGTTCGCTCGGTAGCCAATATGGTTTTTGAAATCAATAAGGGGCGAGTAAGGAAATTTCCCGGCAGCTTTGATTACTATTGGCAAACTGCCAGGCATAAAGATGTTGTTGAGCTTAAACGTAAAAAAATAAAATCGAAATCGTCCCCAGTAAAAGAAATGTCAGAAAAAGATAAGGAAAAGAAACAAAAAAAAGAAAACGAGAAAATTTCCAAGAAGATAAAAGCCCTTAGGAAAGAAAAAGAAGACTTAGAGCTGGAATATAATGTGAAGTGGCGGGTTGTTTCTAATCCCCGCAGCTATCATCGTAAAGAGGTAGCTTCTGAATATAGCCAACGCTTGAAAGAACTGAAGTGCCAAATAGCGAAAAATGATCAAGAGATAAAGGACCTCAAAAAGCTGTTTAAATAGGCCATTTTTTGCTATAATCATTAGATGTTTGTAATTAAGATAAAGCCTGAAAGAAAAATTGATATTATTGTTCGGATCGGCCTGTATATAAGCCTAGGTTTACTTATTGCTTCTTTTGTTCAAAAAGGCGTACTTCCCAAAAAGAAAGCAATACATCCTGATTTGTATCAAGAGCCGATTCAGCGTGAGACCTACACTCCTTCTTTTGAAGCAAAAGCTGAGGGTTCAATTTACGATATAAATCCGAGTCACCACTATAAACTTAATGGTTTGGTTGTTTCTCAACACGACTCAACCGCTTGGTGGGATTATTATCATAAAAAATGGGGTGATTCATTAAATCTAAAAGATGTTTGTGTTATTTGGGGCGATAACCTTGAGAATGAAACCTATCGAAGAATGCGTTTTAGAAATGGTAATTGGACTTGCTATGTGTCAGTAAATCATAAAACAGCTGATCAAGATTGGGCACAGTTTAATATGGCGGCTTTATCCAATAATCACCTTTTGTCGGATAAAGCTGAAATCAACCAGGCTTTACGCAAGGTGCATGTTGGTGATCAGATTTATCTCAAAGGATACTTGGCATCCTATCATCGTCAAGGAAGCCATTTTTCTCGTGACTCAAGTATCTCGCGAACCGATGAAGGTGATGGCGCTTGTGAAACAATTTACCTTACTGATTTTAAGGTTCTTAAAAGCGCTAATTTTTTTTGGTGGTCAGTTTATGGAGTATCTAAATATTTAGTCTTGATATTATTCATTTTTTTAGTTTTCCTTCGAATTCAAGCCCCTTTGAGCAGGTAAAAAATTATCATGATTACCAAACCATTATTATTAAAAGTTTATGAAGCAGCCAGCATGCAGCGCTGGAATGATCAGATTAAGGCGGTGGAGCTTACTGAGCTCGATAAGCAAGCGCATAAGATGATCATTGCCTATTGCTTAGGCAAGTGTCAGGAGAAGTACAAGACGGCCGGTTTTAACTGGATCGAGATTATCGAAGCCGGAATATTTGAATATTTACAGCGAATAGTTCTTACTGATTTAAAGCCACCCTTATTTCATCGGATAAAGGAAGATCAGGATAAATACCGGCGTCTTAATGAATGGGTTTATGAAAAAATAGAAAAGGTTATTCGGCCGCTTGGTGAAGGATTTTGCCAGCGCTTTAATTCCTATCTTCTAGATCCTAAGCGGAATGTGAACCGAAGGATTATAAGTGCTGCTCACTTTTATGCAACTAAATGGGAGTTTGATATAATTGAACGGGCCAATCCTCAAGGTTATTTGATTGAAGAGATCAGGGAAGATATCCGTACCAAACAGGAACGTTATCACGATTTAGAAAGTATGCAGGATTTGTTAAATTCACCCGGTCTTAAGAGTTTTGTGAATATTTGCGGCCAGCTTCGTTTTCAGATTCGCTGGAGTCATCTTCCGAGAGTTCCTAAGACCTCGGTATTGGGCCATATGCTGATTGTCGCTATGATTGCCTATCTTATGTCTGAAAATTCCGGTGCCGATTCTGAGCGTTGCTTGAACAATTATTTAACCGGGCTGTTTCATGATTTACCTGAGGTTTTAACTCGGGATGTAATTAATCCGGTAAAAAGATCGGTTGAAGGTTTGGATGACTTAATTAAAGAGTATGAGCGCCAGGAAATGGAAAGAAAAATATATAAGTTAATTCCTACCGATTGGCATTCTCAGATGAGGAATTTTACCGAAGAAGAGTTTACTAACACTGCTTCCCGCGATGGAGAGCTTATTAAGGCAGTTGATGAGTTGGCTGCCTTTCTGGAGGCCTATTTATCTTTGGCTAATGGCATTCAGAGCCAAGATTTTACAACAGCTAAGAAATCTCTGCCGCGTAAGTATAAGTCTAAAATAATTGCCGGAGTTAATTTCGCTAAGATTTATAAAGAGTTTTGTTGAATAATTAGTTAAGTTTAGGAGTCAAATGAAAATTGTAGATATTCTTAAAACTAGGGAGTCAGGCGTGGCTTTTGAATTTTTTCCGCCTAGCACTCAGAAGAGTGAAGAGAGATTGATTGAAACAGTTAGGATTCTAAAAGACTATCAGCCGCTTTACGTTTCAATGACCCATGGTGCCGGCGGCACTGATCAAACTAAGACTCAAAAAGCAGTCGACATACTTCTTTCAGAAGGTGGCCTAGCGGTTATGCCGCATTTAACTGGCATTTCGGCTTCAAAGAGTCAGGCTGAGGAGCTGCTTAAGGCTTATCAACTAAAGGGTCTTGAGAATATCATGGCTTTGCGGGGTGATCCACCAAAAGAGGAAATTGGAGCTAAGGTTGGAGATTTTCGTTATGCGATAGATTTGGTTAAATTTATAAAGGAACGTAGCGATCTTTGTATAGGGGTTGCCGTTTACCCTGAGGGACATATTGAAACTGAGTCAGTTGAACAAGATTTAGACTACACAAAGCAGAAGATAGATTCGGGAGCAGATTTTGCGGTCACTCAAATGTTTTTTGATAATTCTTATTATTATTCTTTTTTAGATCGGATGAAAAAAAGAGCGATTAATGCTCCGGTTTTACCGGGCATCCTGCCTTTAACTAATATTGCTAAAGTTAAAGAGTTTGCATCTATCTGCCGAACTACAATCCCGAGGCAGATTGAAGAAAAAATGGAACAGTTTAAAGATAAACCAAAAGAGATGGAGAAAGTAGGAATTGATTTTACGATTAAGCAGTGCCGGGATCTAAAAAGTCAGGGAGTAAAGTACATACATTTCTTTACTCTTAATCGGCCTAAAGTAATGAGCGCTATTTTAGAGTCCATCTAGAAGACGTTGACTAGTTCCAATAGAAATAGTATGATTTAGTTTAAATCAGGGGGGACAGATGAAGTTATCTATAATTTTAATTATTTCGGCCATGGTTTTATTTCCCGATAGTTTGATGGCTCAAGTTACCGAGAGCAATATTTATCCGGTTTGCCAGTCAAAGGCTATAGATAGTAAGTCAGAGCTTAAGGTAGGAGATCAAGCTCCGGATTTTACTCTTTTGGCGGTTGGTGGAGGAGAAGTTAGCTTGCATGATTATTTAGGCACTAAGTATGTAGTGATTAGTTTTGTTCCGGCGGCCTGGACTCCGGTTTGCTCGGTTCAGTGGCCGGAATACAATCAATTCGAGTCGGTGTTTAGAGATCATGATGCAGTTTTATTGGGGATAAGCGCCGATAATATTCCTAGTCTTTATGCTTGGATAAACGATATGGGAGGCATTTGGTTTGAGGCACTTTCAGATTTTTGGCCACATGGAGCAGTTGCTGAAAAGTATGGAGTTTTACGTTCTGATGGTACAGCTGAAAGATCTTTGTTTATTATCGACAAACAAGGAATAATTCGTTATATCGATATTCATGATATTAATCAGAAGCCGGCCTTTGCCGATTTAGTTGTTGAGTTGCAGAAGCTGGAAGATTAAGGAGGGTTTTTATGTTGAGATGTAAGGTCTGTAAAGTTCCTTTGAGTGGTTTTTTAAGTAAACTAGCGAGGGTTTTGTGTAAAGTTAAGCCTTCAACTGAAGAAAACGGAGTTTGTAGTAAGTGTGCTGATAAGCCGATTGGTGAAAAAAATAAAGTTCCCCTTGATCATTTAAAGGGTAAAAAATATGAGTGTAAAATATGTAAAAGAATGATTCATGAAGAGCATTCGCTTGAACATGTTAAGGCTGAGGAGTACTTAATCGAATTAATTCGCAAAGATCATTCCAATTGGCAGCATAAGGATCCTACCTGTAAGGAATGTATTGAATATTATCGAAAGCTAGTTAAAGAAACAGAAATTTAATCAATTTCAAGTTAGTATTGTTAGGAGGGTTAAAAAGATGTACAGAGAACAGATCAAAGTTTTAGACTGCACCATTCGTGATGGAGGGCTTATTAACAACCATGATTTTGACCATCGTTTTGTGCGCGAAGTTTATAAGGCCATAGCAGCTTCGGGTGTTGACTATGTAGAAATGGGGTATAAAAATTCTAAGAAACTTTTTTCTTCCAAGGAGTACGGACTTTGGAAGTTTTGTGATGATGATGAAATTCGTAAAGTAATTGAAGGAGTAGAGAGTAAGACAAAAGTCTCAGTGATGGTCGATATCGGCAGAGTCGAGCTAGATGACGTTAAGCCAAAGTCAGAGAGCCCGGTAGATATGATCAGAGTGGCTTCATATGTAAAAGATATCGACAAGGCGATACATATGACTAATCATTTTGCTGATAAAGGCTATGAGACAACGATAAATATTATGGCTATTTCCCGGGATGCCGGAATTGAGCTAGATGAGGCGATCGAACAGATTGAGAAGGAAAGTAAAGTTAATGTTGTTTATATCGTCGATAGTTTTGGATTTTTGTATCAGGAACAGGTTGAGGCCTTGGTTAAGAAGTTTAAAGAAATTCTTAAAACTAAAGAGGTGGGGTTTCATGGTCACAATAACCAGCAACTAGCCTTTTCTAATACGATTGAATCAATTATTCATAATGCTAATTATTTGGATGCTACAGTTTATGGAATCGGTCGAGCTGCCGGGAATTGTCCGCTAGAGTTATTAATTGGATTTCTA
The DNA here is from genome assembly GCA_021735655.1 of Candidatus Omnitrophota bacterium. NCBI lineage: Bacteria > Pseudomonadati > Candidatus Omnitrophota > Candidatus Omnitrophota bacterium. The sequence continues at coordinate 16,059 of JAIPGM010000014.1, forward strand.
AAAAATCCTAAATATGATCTTCGACCGATTTTAGATTTAATATCTAAAGAGTTTGTGCCACTGCGAAAAAAAATTGAATGGGGCTATATTGTTCCTTATGCTATATCAGGGATGATGAATGAACATCCGCGAGCTGCGATGGCTTTGCGTAACAGCACTAAGAAAGAGAACTACCGAGAGTTTTACGAAAGTCTTGCTGATACCGATTTAGAATAGCTGCAGCATCTAACTTAGAGTATGGATTTAGCACAATTCAAACAGCTTCCGATAATTGGAATATTGCGTGATATTGAGTTGGAGATAGTTGATGAGCTCATTGAAGCGGTAGTTTCTTCCGGCCTTAAGACAATTGAAATTACCATGAATACTCCGAATGCTGCCAGTTTGATTAAGGCAGCTCAGGCTGCAGCTAAGGGTCGTTTGATGATTGGGGCTGGTACTGTTTTGAGCAAGCAGGATTCAAAGACAGCTCAGGATTCAGGAGCAACCTTTATAGTTTCGCCGACCCTGGTTGAGGATCTTGTTAATGATTGCTGTAAGAAGTCAATTCCGGTATTTCCGGGAGCGCTGACTCCTGGTGAAATAAATAAAGCTTGGGTTTGCGGTGCAACTATGGTTAAGGTTTTTCCGGCTAAAGTTTTTGGCCCCGGTTACTTTAAAGAGATAAAAGGTCCTTTTAAAAATATCGAACTTCTTGCTTGTGGAGGAGTTAACTCAAAGAATATCGGAGAGTTTTTCTCCAGTGGTGCCTCAGCTGTTGCTTTTGGGGCTAGTATTTTTAAAAAAGCCTGGCTTAAGAGTAGGAATTTTTCAGCGATTGAAAAAGAGATCAAGGAACTTATTAAAGGAGATGATACGATAATTGTTCAATGATAGTTGGTGAAAACTCTGGATTATCAGTAGAATAAATAGATAGTCACAGAGTAGATAGGTTATAGGTTGTATTGTTTTTCTGGGGCTTAATTGACCCCGTAAAGG
>JAIPGM010000015.1 GCA_021735655.1 Candidatus Omnitrophota bacterium
CTCCTTTACGGGGTCAATTAAGCCCCAGAAAAACAATACAACCTATAACCTATCTACTCTGTGACTATCTATTTATTCTACTGATAATCCAGAGTTTTCACCAACTATCATTGAACAATTATCGTATCATCTCCTTTTTTAAGCCAAAGATTCTCTTAATGCCTTATCGCCGATATCCTTTCGATAAAACATCTTGTCGAATTGAATATCATCTATTGCTTGGTAAGCCTTGATTTGAGCATCTTTTATCGTATCGCCCAAACCAACAACTCCTAAAACTCTTCCGCCGCTAGTTAGTAATTTCTGATTAAATTTCGTACCGGCGTGGAAAACAAAAACATCCTCTCTATTCTCTAGCTTCTCTAAACCGGTTATCTCTTTAAATTTCTCATAATTTCCCGGATAGCCGCCGGAAGCTAAAACAACACAAAGACAAAAACGTTCATCCCACTCTAAATTTACCCCATTAAGTCTACCTTCAGCAGTTTTTAACATAATCTCGAAAAGATCGCTCTTTAACTTAGGCAAAATTGCCTGAGTTTCCGGATCGCCGAATCTTACGTTGAATTCTAAAACTGAAATCTCCTCATCTTTAATCATTAAGCCAGCATAAAGAATACCCCTATAGGGTTTGCCTTCGGCTCTTAACCCATCAATTAAAGGTTTAAATACCTGATCAATAATCTTTTTTAAAAGTTGATCATTAACTAAAGGTGCCGGTGAATAAGCTCCCATACCTCCGGTGTTAGGACCTTTATCGCCGTCAAAAGCAGCCTTATGGTCCTGTGAAGACACTAAAGGCAAGATGGTTTCACCATCACTAAATATTAAGATTGAAGCCTCTTGGCCCTTTAGGCAATCTTCAATAATTACTCTGTAGCCGGCTGAGCCAAACTTTCTATCAACCATAATCATATCAATTGCATCCTTGGCCTCATCTTGAGTTCTAGCTACAATAACTCCTTTTCCGGCAGCTAGGCCATCAGCCTTTATCACTATCGGTGCTCCTTTCCGATCTATATACTCTTTTGCTTTATCTGGACTATCAAAAACTTCAAAATCAGCAGTGGGAACTGAAAATTTACGCATCATTTCCTTAGAAAACACTTTGCTTCCTTCTAGACGAGCTAAGTCTTTTCTCGGACCAAATATCTTTAAACCCTGGCTTTCGAACTGATCAACTATACCCTTAACTAATGGCGCTTCCGGACCGACTACAGTTAAATCTATCTTTTCAGTCTTAGCAAACTTCAGGAGACTCTCAATATCAGTAGCTGAAATATCTAAATTCTCAGCAAGTAAAACAGTGCCACCATTGCCTGGCGCACAATAAAGTTTATCAACTAAAGCTGACTGGCTTAGCTTCCAAGCTAGGCAATGCTCGCGGCCGCCTGAACCAATAACTAGCACCTTCATCGTAACACCATTTTCTTAGAAGATTTAACTACCTGGCCAATGATCTCGGCTTTAACATATTTATTAAGCTGCCGCTTAAATTCTCGAGCATACTTTTTATCTACAGCTAAAATCATACCAATACCCATATTGAATACCGAGTACATCTCTTTTTCAGAAATTCCACCAGCCTTCTGAACTATTTTAAAGATCTCAGGAACTCTAAAACTATTTTTCTCGATCACCATACCTAAGCCTTTAGGTAAAATCTTAGTCGCCTTATTGTAAAAAGCTCCTCCGGTTACATGAGCAATACCTTTAATCGCTTTAAGCTGCGATTTATGGTTCTCAAGTAAAGAAAGGATCGGTTTTACATAGATACGTGTCGGAACCAATAACTTTTTAGCGTATTTTTTTATGCCTTTTGGACCTAAAGCTTTACGAACCAAGGAAAACCCGTTTGAATGAAAACCTGAAGACTCTAAACCAATCAAAAGATCACCGGCTTTAATATTTTTACAGTTAATCATCTTAGCCTTATCGACTATTCCTACGCAGAACCCGGCTAAATCATATTCCTGGCTTTTATACATCCCCGGCATCTCAGCAGTTTCACCGCCGAGTAAAAGACAATCCGACTCGCTTAAGCCTTGCTTGATGCCCAGCATAACCGCATCCAAAGTTGTGAGTTTTACCTTTCCGCAAGCAATATAATCCAAAAAGAAAAGCGGCCGAGCCCCGACACAAATTAAATCATTAACATTCATGGCAACCAAATCTACTCCGACCGTATTGTGAATTCCTAGCTTTTGAGCAATTATTAGCTTTGTGCCCACACCATCGGCTGAAGAAACTAAGTAAGGATTTTTGCATTTAGTCAAAGCTGAGGCTAAGGGAAAAACAGAGCCAAAGGCTTCGACCTTGCTTAAATTAGATAATTTAATCTTTTTAGCAAAAGCCTCGCCAATCTTTACATCTACGCCAGCTTGTTTATAGGTAACTTTTTTCATTATTTAAAGTAGTTAACTGCGTTTTTAAAAAATCCTAATCCTTGGGGGCTAATCTTTTTATCTTTCCAAAGCGGCCAATGATGCTCAAAAATAAAACGTTCTGGATGCGGCATTAACCCCAGGACTCTTCCGCTAGAATCGCAAATTCCAGCTATTGCTTTAAGCGATCCATTAGGATTAAAAGGGTAGCTGGCCTCATCACCTTGGCTATCGACATAACGAAGAGCGATCTGATTGTTTAGTTCTATTTTATCTAAAATACTTGATTCTGCATAGAATTTTCCTTCTCCGTGAGCTATTGGCAGACGAATCACTTCATCTAAGCCCTTAAGCCAAACGCTTTCTGAGCTGACCCTTAGATAGACCCAACGATCTTCAAAACGATCAGAATCATTATTAGTCAAAGTAACCTTTTGTTTAAAATCAATGTCCGGCAAAATACCGGTTTTTACCAGAACCTGAAATCCATTACAAATGCCTAAAATTAAGCCACCTTTATCAATGAAACCCTGCAAACTTTCCCTCAACCAGCAAAGAAATTCCAAAGAAAGAATTTTTCCAGCACCTAAATCATCACCGTAGCTAAACCCTCCAGGAATACAAAGTATCTGATAACTGGAAAGGTCTGGCTTCTCTTTAATATAATTTATATGAGCCAATTTAGTGTCCGCTCCGGCTAAATTAAAAGCAAATTCAGTCTCCTTGTCGCAGTTAATTCCGGCTGTGCGAATAATTAGAGTTTTTGGTTTCATCTTTATTAAATTTATCTAAATTCAGAGAATGTTCTCATCCAACAATCTCTCAAAGTTTCTACCGGCTGATTAATAACTTCTTTACAGTCCTTGCTATAAACAATCAGCTTCTTCTTATCAGAAACACAACCGATTAAGCCAAATGGGGAGTCGACCAAGGCTCGTTCAAATTCATTTTGATTTACCTTATTTACCTCAACAACAAACCGCGAAGCTGACTCAGAGAATAACAGCTCATAATCAAGCATGCTAGAGAGCTTAGGTACCTCTTCTAAGAACACATTTGCTCCCAAATCTGCCCCGATACACATCTCAGAAATTGCAACTGCCAAACCACCCTCAGAACAGTCATGGCAAGATTCAACTAACCCTTTTTCCATCGCTTGGCTAAGACGTTCAAATATACTTTTTGCACAAGCCTTGTCAACCTTAGGTACTAGGCCTTCGGTAATATTGTATTTTCGAAAATACTCTGAAGCTCCCATTTCCGGCTTGGTAAAACCGACTACATAAATAAGATTATCCTTGGCCTTAAAGTTATTACTAATAACCTTCTGCCAATCAGAGATAATTGACATTGCTGAAATTAGCAAGGTTCCGGGGATCGAAATATGTTTTCCGGAAACATCATACTCATTATAAAGACTGTCTTTTCCGGAAATAAACGGTACGCCAAAGTAGGTTGAAAAATCATAACAAGCAACTGAGGCTCTGACTAAAGCTCCCAGCACCGATTCATCCTGCGGCGACCCCCAGCAGAAATTATCAAGAATGAAGGTTTTATCTAACTTTGCGCCACTAGAAACAACATTGCGTAAAGCTTCATCAATAGCTAAGGCCGCCATCCAGTAAGGGTCAAGATCAGAATAAAAAGGATTAATCCCAAAACCAACGGCAACGCAAGACTTACTTTCTAAATCCGGCCGGCTAATTGCTGCATCACTTACTGCAACCCGCGCAATACCGCTAACTGCTTTGTTAACTGATCCAGCCTGCACCTCATGATCATACTGTCTGACAATCCAATCCTTAGAAGCAATATTAGGAGTAGCTAACAAATCTCCGAGGTCATCGTTGTATGCATCTTTAGCTTCAATCTTTAAGTCGACTTGCTTTTTGTCTACCCAAGAAGCTTTCTTTTCTAGCTTAGGTAAATCAAAAATAAGCTCTAAATCGATGTCGCAAACTTTATTACTTTCATAAAAAAGCTCTAACTTCTGGGTTTCGGTAACTTCACCGACTACGGTTAGCTCAACATCCTCTTCCTTAAAAATATCCTCTAACTCGGCTAGCTTATCACGACTTGTAAAAAATACCATCCGCTCTTGAGATTCAGATATCCAAATCTCAGTATAAGTTAAGCCGCGATACTTTAAAGGAACTTTATCAAGGTCAACTTTGACACCATGTTCCTGAGCTAATTCAGTTATTGCACTGGAAATACCACCGGCTCCGCAATCAGTAATCGCAGAAAATAAATCCTTATCACGAGCCCTAAGAATAGCCTCGGTTAACTTTTTTTCTTCAATCGGATTGCCGACCTGAACAGCCGTAGTAAGACCTACTGTGTGTTCATCGAGCTCTTTAGATGAAAAAGTCGCCCCGTGGATTCCATCCCTTCCGGTTTTAGCCCCACAAAGAATAACTAAATCGCCGGGCTTTGACTTTTTAAATGACTTCTCTTTAGGCAAAATGCCCAAAGTCCCGCAATAGACTAAAGGATTACCTAAAAATCTCTTATCGAACAAGACTGCTCCGCCAATCGTAGGGATTCCCATGCGATTTCCGTAGTCGCGCACACCCTTAATAACTCCTTTTATTATCCGTTTAGGATGAAGCAGACCCTGTGGTACCTGATCATGCTTTAGGTCCCAGGGTGAAAAACAAAATATATCAACTGATGAAAAAGGCTTAGCCGCACAACCAGTTCCCAAGATATCTCTGATAACTCCGCCAATGCCAGTCGATGCACCACCGTAAGGCTCTAAACTTGAAGGGTGATTATGAGTTTCAACTTTAAAACAAATATTATTCTTCTTATCAAACTTAACTACTCCGGCATTATCTTCAAATACTGACACGCAATCCGGATGAGCGATCTCCTTAGTTGCCTTAAATACCGTTGACTTAAGTAAATTATTAATTGTTTCTTGTTTTATTAGCTTTCCTTCTGAATCCTTTTGGCTGTATTCAATCAGGCCACGGAAAGTCTTGTGAGCGCAATGTTCCGACCAAAGCGTAGCAATAGTTTCAAGCTCACAATCGGTAGGATTACGTTTTAACTTTTGAAAGTAAGCCTGAATTATTTTCATCTCATCAAGACTCAAAGAAAGACAACCTTGCTTTGAAATCTCTTTTAATTTTTCATCACTAGCCTCCAATACCTCTACTGTCACAAGATTAAAGCTGTAGTCCTTACCTGAAAACTCATCAAGAGTAGCCAATCTAGAACCCTGCTCATATTCTAAAATATGTTCAATAAGCGGATTATAAAGTAATTTTGAAGCAAGATACAATATTTGTTCTTTGGCTAAACCAACAAATTCATAAAACCGGGCGCAACGAGCACTTTTTAGATTTAAAGACATATCGCTGACTGCCTTCTCAAGCGACAAAGCTACCGTATCGCAAACTCCGGGATTATAAGTTATCAATATTTGATTATCTTCAGGTCGGTCTTCAAAAATACCACGAGTTATACTGTAGGCTTCAATAATCGGATCAATTAAAAGCTGGGTCGCAATCATCTCAAGCTGACCTTGGCCTAGATCAGCCTCGAGAAGATAGACTTTACGAGTAAAAACTTGTGGGTTTAAAGCGATACCTAAATCGCTTATTTCGGAAGCGATCTTTGAAGAAGAAGCTTTTTCTTTTGAAAATACGTCTATTCTCCAAATCATTTGTCGGTGAATTTTTGCCTTATTCAGGCAAGATCAATTGAACGATTAAATGCGGATAGTAAAACTCGTTAGCTACGCCATTCCTACTCTTTCATAAATCTTATCTACATTCGAAAGGTAAGCATAAGGATTAAAAATTTCCTCAAGCTCTTTCTTAGTTAGAAGTTTCTTGACCTTCGAATTCAAAAAACTCTCCTTCTTAAAAGATGATTTTTTATTAATTACCTTTAAAGCAATACCTTGAACGATATCATAAGCTCTGATCCGCGGGATACCTTTGTCCATCAATTTAAGTAACAGTTTCTGAGAATAAACAATGCCACGGTTAAGCTCGATATTTTTAAGCATATTTTCAGAGTTAACCTTTAGATCACCAACCACCTGCTTAAACTTCTTAAGCATATAGTCTAGGGCTATCGTTGAATCGGGTAAAACAATTCTTTCGGATGATGAATGCGATATGTCCCGTTCATGCCAAAGATTAATATTCTCAGAGCCAACCAACATATTGGCCCGCAAAATTCTAGCTAAACCGCAGATTCGTTCACAAACAATCGGATTTTGCTTGTGCGGCATCGCGCTTGATCCTTTCTGTCCCTTATAAAACGGCTCTTTTACTTCATCAACTTCATTCCTATGCAAATGTCTGACCTCGGTAGCGAATCTCTCTAGAGTTGAGCCAATCAAGGAAAGTAAAGATAAGTAGTAAGCGATTCTTTCCCGAGAAACAATCTGGGTTGATATTAAAGCCGGCTTTATTTTAAGCTTTTTACAAATATACTCTTCAACCCTTAAATTAAAATGAGCAAAGGTTCCAACTGCTCCGGAAATCTTTCCACAAGCAACATAATCAAGACTATCAGCTAAAAGCTTTCTTTCCTCTCTTAAATCATTATAAAGATATAAAAACTTAAGACCAAAACTATAAACCTCAGCATGTACTCCATGAGTTCGAGCCATGCAAAGAGTATCTTTGTATTTAAGGGCTTTCTTCTTAACTTCAGCTAAAACCAAATCCAAATCTTTCAAGATAACTAAAGTTGCATCCTTTATCTGTGTGGCTAAAGTCGTATCAAGTAAATCTGATGAAGTCAAACCCAAATGCAAATATTGAGCATCTTTGCCAATTTGTTTAGATATATGTTTCAGGAAAGCTATAATATCGTGGTGGGTCTTCTCCTCGATCTTTTTAATTGCCAGGGTAGAAATCTTTACCTTTGAAAAGCTCTTACTGACACCTTTGGGGATCTTTTTTTGCTTCTCTAAAGCTTCACAAAGTAAGGCTTCAATCTTTAAAAAACGCTTAAATTTTTCATCCTCACTCCAAATATTACCAATTTCAGTCGGAGTATAACGCTTGATCATCAATCACCTCTAGATTTACTTAGCCTTAAAAACAACCCTTAACAAGAGGTAATATCTTACCAAACAATTCTTTTTGAGTCAATTGAATTAGCAAAAAAATCCTTAGAAACAAAGAACTAAATAAGCCTTGCTAGCTAAGGGTAATTGCTATATCGAAGGTAAGCGACCGACGCCGGATGCCTTGAGGAAAATTCGGTAAAGGACTAGCCTGTACAATCTCCTCTCTGATCGTTCGGTCGATAAGTTGAGAACCAGAGGCACGAAGCATGCTAATATCGCTGATATAACCATCAGACCCAACGGTAATTCTAAAGAGAATGTTACGATTTATGGCTGATGAGCTAGATAAGCTCAAGATAAGATTGCGGAAACGAGAAGTATCAATAACGTCTCGAGCGTAAGCTACGTAACGATCAACCAGATATCTTTGATCACCGTATACATTTGAGCTTGATTCTACTCTGATATTCTGAGAATTAATGACCGAATCCCTCCGAGAGCGGTAGTTCTGGCTAGGTTGAGACTTCCTTTTGAAAAAACGATTTTGACCTTCCTCGATCGAGTCCGGATCAAACTCTTTAAACTTTTCACCTAAATTCGACAGGTGCGGAGTTATAAAAATTAATACCTCCTTATCTTCAGCAGTCCTATCCTTCGATTTAAAAAAATTACCCAAAAAAGGAACGTGACTTAACATCGGGGCTCTGGTTTTGGTTTGACTTGAGTTGTGTTGGATAAGCCCTCCGATACCAATAGTGTCACCATCAAAAACCCTCACGGTAGTAGACACTGTCCGTCGGTTTACTATCGGTAAATTAGCGCTACTGGTTCCGACAACTTCACTTACTTCCGGCTGAATTTTTACAGTAATTGCCCCGCTTGAAGAAACACTAGGGGTAACTTTTAGGGTAACTCCAGTACCAATTGATTGAAGAGTATTGTAAGGGTAGGCTTGAGAACCGGTATTAATTAAGAAAAACTCCTCTTTGCCAATAAATATATTTGCCTCTTCTCCGTCTAAGGCTGAAATCCGCGGGTTAGCCCTTACCACTGCTTTTCCGGTCTGAATCATGGTTTTTAAGGTAATTAGAGTGCTCTGGGTAACTGTTCCGGAAAGAGTATATTCAGCAGTTGTCGCAGACCCCAAACCCTTCTCAAGAGTAAAGTTTGACGGCGGACTAACCGTAAAACCACCCTCCTGCATACTACCCCACTTAACGCCCAGCTCTTTTTTATCCGATTCTGATATTTCAATAACTAAAGCTTCCATCATAACCTGTTGACGAGGTTGATCGATCTTATTAATATCCTGCCTGAAGCGAGCAATAATATTCAACGGGGCAGTAATTGTTACTGAATTATTTTGTAAATTAGCCTTAATGTAAGGATGAAAAAAGTCAGACACTAAAGACTCTACATCCTTGGCCTTGACATAATCCAAAGCTATAACCTCGGTTTTGGCTAAAAGGTCAAACACTGGGCTCTCCGGTTTAGCTAAGCCAACAATGTAATACTTATCTATCTTTTTAAAGTTATAGCCCAAAGGAATCAGAATCATACTCAAAGCTTCCTCTAGGGGTACATTTTCAAGTTCAACGTTAATAAAACCCTGGACCGAAGGATCAATAACAATCGGCACCTTGGTTTGAGCTGAAACGTCTTGAAGAGCCTGGCGAACATCAGTCTCATAAAATACATTATTTACCAAGGGCTCAACTGATTCAGCATCCAGGTAGCTTGCAAAAAAATCATCTGACGAATAAGCCGCCAGCGACACAAAAAACAATCCGGCCAAAAGAACAACACAAATTTCTTTTTTTAGTTTCATTTGAATCTCCTATGTTAATTGTCCAGTATATTCTACTCTCAAAATATCAAGCCATTTATCGCAAGCCCTACATTAGGCTGGAGATAAATGGTAAACTTTTTTATCAGATTGTAATTTAAAATTACTAAAATCTTCAAATAC